>JAOTWT010000149.1 GCA_029862725.1 Acidobacteriota bacterium
GAAGCCGATGAATGGATCGGCAGCGTGATCAACCAGCTCGAAATGTCGCGTCCCTATTCGACCCGGGAGTTTTTGCATCTCGTCGGGCGTGAACTCGCGGAAATAGCTCATGAGGACGGTGTCCTGACATCGGCATTCAAGTCGCGGGTCCCGATCTACTGTCCCGATGTGCTGGCTTCGCAAATCTCCGTCGGTATTTCGCGCAGCAAGTTTGAGAAAAAGATAGATTTTAACCTGGATGTGACGCATGACGCCCTCGAGATGATGCAGATCTCACAACGAACCCGCAATTCGGGCATAATCACGC
The DNA here is from genome assembly GCA_029862725.1 of Acidobacteriota bacterium. GTDB lineage: Bacteria > Acidobacteriota > Blastocatellia > Pyrinomonadales > Pyrinomonadaceae > Aridibacter. Next base: position 308 of record JAOTWT010000149.1, read on the forward strand.
TCGGAAGTGTCGGGGCCCAAAATATGGTCAATACGGCGGAAATCTCTTCTTACATCATGCGCACGAAGCCGAGGGGCCACAAATATGCGGTATCGATCAGCACTGATTCCGTTCCGTTGGGCATCCGAACACCATCGGTGAACGGTGGCCACACAGAGATTTTCGGGAAGTTATTGAAGAACGCGATTACGTCCTACGTACCTTGCGACGCTTCGATCGCCCTTCCGATGCTTGTAACGGCGTTATCGCAAACCGCGGCGAAGTTCATTAAAGCCCGCAAGCATCCGCAATTCACACTGGCCAACAAGGAGTTGGGTGTCGAGATTCCTTAGGGGCGGGCCGAAAAAACACAAGCGCCGGGCCTTAACGGCCCGGCCTTTTTTTGCTCGTGAACAATGATGAACTTAAATTCGTAATAACACCACGGAATCTGGGCGGTTTCAATTAGTAGCCCGATTGGAGTAGAATTCTGATTATTATTGATCGATACGAGGTTTGTATTTATGAGAATTACAGCGCGCGGAAACATTTTAGTAATAGCGCTTTTATTGATGAATGTCCTCTTGTTTTCCGGCTGCGAATGGATCAAGCCCGGGAACGTTGAAATAGCCGATGCCAAGAAAACCGAGGCAAAACCTCCGGCACCTGTCGTAGTCGACGGAACACGCACGTCGTATGCGGACATTGTTGAAAAGGCTTCACCCGCAGTCGTTCAAATAACGGCGGTTTTCAAGCAGAGCACGAATGCCGAGGGCGGCGGATTTGAGAACGGACCGCTCTTCCCGGGGCCCCAGATGCCGAGCCGTGGTGCGGGTTCGGGCGTGATCGTTAGCAAAGACGGGACGATACTCACAAATCACCACGTGATCGATAGCGCGACCCGTATAACTGTCGAAATGAGCGACAACAAGACGTTTGACGCTGAGGTAGTCGGTTCTGACAAACCGAGCGATCTCGCTGTGCTTAAAATTAAAGGTGAAGAGTTTCCGTTTTTGAAACTCGGCGATTCGGATCGCGTCCGCGTCGGCGATATCGTCCTCGCGATTGGCAATCCGCTTGGAATCGGCCAGTCCGTTACGTCCGGCATTATCAGTGCGAAATCGCGTACGACCCCGCTTGTCGACAATGCATCGTTCCAGGAGTTCCTGCAGACCGATGCCCCGATCAACCGCGGCAACTCGGGCGGCGCGCTTGTAAATGTCAACGGAGAGTTGATCGGAATCAACTCGCAGATTCTCTCGCAATCCGGCGGCAGCATAGGAATCGGATTTGCGGTTCCCTCAAATATGGCCGCGAACGTCATGGAGCAGCTTTTGAAAACCGGTAAGGTCCGCCGCGGAATGCTGGGGATCAACATCCAGACGGTCAACGCCGCGATCGCCAAGCAGTTTGGAATGGATGAGGCTGCGGGCGTAATTGTCAGCGACGTCAAATCCGGCGGGGCCGCCGAAAAAGCCGGCGTCAAAAGGGGCGACATAATTACCGCCCTCAATGGCGAAAAGGTGGATGACGGTAATGCGCTGCGCAATAAGGTTGCCGGCACACTGCCGGGCACCGAAATCAAACTCTCGATCCTGCGTGACAAGAAACAAACGGAGATTGCAGTCACACTCGATGAATACGATCTCGGCGCGGAAACAGGTGCAAAAGCGCCAAACACCAACGACGAGTCCGGAGACTCGAGGCAGGACCGAAAACTGGGCGTGAGCGTACAGCCGATTTCACCTGAACTAGCGAGTCGTTTTCGTATTCCCGACGAAGTCAGAGGCCTCGTCATCACTGATGTGGATCCAAAGGGCCCGGCAGCCGAAGCAGGTCTGCGACCGGGTTTTGTGATAGTTGAGGTCAATCGGCAAATCGTTGAATCAATTGGAGATATGCGAAAAGCGCTGGAATCTTCAGGAGATGGTGCGGTGTTACTTTTGATCAGCCGCCAGGGACAGACCGCCTTTGTAACGGTGCGGCCCTAGAAAGCCAATACAAATCCTGGGCTATTATGATTAAGACAGTTTATTATTCGATTTTGGCCATAGCGGCGGGCGTTATCCTGATAACCTCGTTTTATGCTTATAGCTGGCTTGGCAGCATCGGAGATCCGAGCATAGCCTCCGAAGGATATGTCTTTCATTCCGGATTTGCCTGGACGTTTTTGTGGATTTCGTTTGGGGCTCTGACCCTTTTATCGCTTTTTATGACTTGGCGATCGGGTACAAAATGGGCTGTCTGCGTCTCGTATTTCTATTTCCTGGCCTCGGTCGTAATTCTTCTTTTTAACGATTCTTCCTACAAGAGTTTTCTTGAAGAGAATTCGATCACGGGTGCCGACACGCTGCTCAACTTGTTTTTCGTCGCGGTGATTTTGCTTGTCAACGCCGTGGCGGTTGTCGCGGCATATATGATCGTGATCAACATCAGAACAAAAACGCCTGCAAAAGAGCTCGAGACTAAAAAATCCGCTACCGAAAAGAAGGAATAGCGGGATCCTGGCCATATTCCGGCTGGTTGAATATAGAAAGCGGGACACCCGATTCCGGATGTCCCGCTTCTTCGATTGGTCGGAGCGAAGTGATTTGAACACTCGACCTCTTCCACCCCAAGGAAGCGCGCTACCAGGCTGCGCTACGCCCCGACAAAGTCACAATTTCTTAATATGCTCTTCCGCCTTAAGCGTTTGATCAGATTTTAACATTTCACGCAATTCAAGCAACTGCGATGCAAGAGATTTAAGAGCCTCACGCCGGTCGCCGGACAACTCAACTTTTTCCTGTTCCGGTTTCGAATCAGGCAGCTCCGGTTCCAGCTCGAAATCCTCGATCTCGAGCAGCTCGCTTTCGATCGAATCCTCCTTAGAGGCCGCCTCGACTTCCTTTACCACCTCAGATTCCGTCTTTACTATTTTGAGCCTGCTGCCTTCCCTGATCTCTTTCTGCAGCCTCTTTTTCGCACCGGCGATCGTATAAAGATCTTCGTACAGAAGCGCCTTGATTCGTAGCGCCATTTCGACATCGCGCCGGCGGTAGGTCCTCTGGCCAGAACGGTTCTTCTGCGGCGACAGCATCGGAAACTCCGTCTCCCAATAGCGCAGCACGTGGGCCTGCACATCGAGGATGTCACAGACCTCCCCGATCTTAAAAAAAATCTTTTCCGGAATTATAACCGCGTTCTGTGCCATTAGACTTGCATTTATGTTAAAGTTTTGTCTGCGTTTAACTGGCGTTATTCTAAGTATTTATTGAAGTTGTGTCAATAGGGATCGTATGCGTTCTGAATTCGGCTTTCTCAAACACCTCAAAAATCACTTTAACTTGTCGAAGATCGGGGATGATTGTGCCGTGATACCAAAAGACGCCCGTTCCGATTACCTGATTACAACCGATACACTTGTAGAAGACATTGATTTCCGGCTTGAATGGACAACAGCTAAACTATTGGGATGCAAAGCCTTATCGGTTTCGATATCGGATGTAGCGGCAATGGGCGGGATACCTCGGTATTCGATGATCTCAGTCTCGATACCGGAATCCCTCTGGGCAACAGATTTTCTCGATCGCTTTTATGAAGGCTATATCGAACGCGCAAATAATTTTGACCGATTCCATCTGCCAGGTCCCCCCAGAGTCGTCGAATTGATAGGCGGCGATATCTCAAATTCTGATTGCAAGATGACCGTGGATTCGACGGTTATCGGAGAAGTACCTAGAGGTAAAGCAATTCTCCGCAGCGGAGCAAAACCGGGAGACAGGATCTATGTGACCGGCTTGCTGGGAATAGCGGCCTTGGGACTGAGACTATTGGAACAGGGTCACAGGTTGGAATCTTCAGACGAAAACGGCAAAGCGGCCGTTGAATATCGGGCAATTCAACGGCAATTGTCCGGCCATTCTGCAAAAGGACACCAGTATCTGGATATCGCTTCGTCAATGATCGATCTCAGCGATGGCCTTTCGTCCGACCTGGCACACATTTGCGAAGCGAGCGGCGTCGGCGCCAAGTTGTTTGCCGAAAAGATCCCGTTTACTGGATACAAGGCGCTTGATGTTAGAATTCATGGCCTTACTAAGAATGACCTTTTCAAGCTCGCTCTTCATGGAGGAGAGGATTTTGAGCTACTTTTTACGGTTCCGCCGGAGAAGGCTTTGACACATGAAAGTCTCCTTTTTGAACCGATCGGTGAAATTACGGAATCGGCGGGCAGGATAGAGCTCACGCGGAATGGTTTGCTGGAAGAACTAGAGCCAAAGGGTTACACACATTTTACTTGAGATCGCATATTCTCTTTATGCCGGCGCTGATTGTCCTCCATTTGCTTCGAGCACCTGCCAATCATTAAAACCCGCGATTTCACATGTCAATGATTCCGGAAAGCGACATATCGAATCAAACGCTTAAAGCTTCCGCGCACATCTTTTGAATTCTCGAATATCCGACCCTGCTATGAAATTCCCCTCAGACCTCCTTTCCCTGAATCCAACTATTATTCCCCCTGCAACCTAGAAACGCCCTTTAGAATCTGGAGCGCCGCATCTCCCATTTCGGTTGGATAATACCGTGGGATTTCGGCCGCCTCAACAGCCTCGATCGTGGAATATCGATCAGCAAAACCTGTCCACACGATCAAACAAAAATATTGCCAATCCACCATAATTTTTGGTATTATCAACAATATTGAACAATATTAAATATTGTTTAGTTATCTTCGTATATTGTTCCCGCCCAGATTTTGATGCACACAAATTCACCAGCAATTCGCATTTAGCCGTGAACTCGCTCTTTGCACATGAACATTTTGGGGAATTACCAAAAACTCGCCGAGGCAGTCCAGTATGAAAAGCACACGTAACTTGAATTTTAGGTTTTCAATTGTATTCGTAGCAGTATACGCACTTCTGTTGACCAGTTTCCCTTTTGCGGTGTCGGCGCAAAAAACCGAGTCCATCACCCCAGGACCGGGGGTGAGCATACGGGAAAAAGTTGTTTTTAACGACCAGTCAGTGGCTGCTTTCACGGATAACACGCTCATTGATTCCGCGCGCGGTAGTGGCCGTGGGAAAAAGAGCCCACCGAGCGAAACTCCGACGAATGCACAATGGGATATAGCCGGTAAGGATGGAGTAAAGTTCTATACGAATCAAGACGCGTGGTACCGCCTGTCCGCGAATCAGCTCCAAGAGTACGGATTCGATATAAGTTCCGACCCTGGCAAATGGCAGCTGTTTGCCGACGGTGTGGAAGTGCCGATGGTGGTCGGGACCGACATGTCAATCGAGTTTTTCGGTGCCGCAGTTGACACGCCGCAGACCGATTCAAAGGTCTATTTCCTGACTGTCGGTGACACCCCCGGTGCACGAATTGACAGCTATTGGGCCGGAAACACAGGCCAAAAACCCGATGTCGATTCCTTTAATGTCAAAGTCGAAAGAAAAGACAGACAGCTTTACTTTACTGGGATTCTGAACGGCGAATCGGAAAACTGGTTTGGTTCGATTGTCAGTTCTACTGCCGCCAATCTTGATCTGGATCTTACAAACGTTCGTGAAAACGGGCAACCGTCTCTGGAGGTGCGCGTTCAAGGCATCACTACGCAGAGCCATCTGATCAGCGTGCGTGTAAATGACTATGACCTCGGCGTAATAAGCTTTGCGGGTAAGACTCTTCACCAGCAGTCATTTGCCATTCCGCAATCGGTGATCATCGAGGGTACCAATCAGTTCACCCTTCAGGCCATTGGCGCCGGAAGTGATTTCAGCGTTGTCGATGCACTCAGTGTCACATACGCGAGAAGCTACCAGGCGATAAACGACAAGCTGAACTTTGGTGTTGATCGGGGCCAATCGGTTCGAGTAGATGGATTTTCCGAGAACGGACTAAGGGTTTACGAAATAAGCGGGGGCCGGGCCATCGGGGAAATCGATGTACAACCTGAAAACAATAACGGCACCTTCGGATTCGGCATAGGATCATCGAATCTCGACCGGGAATTTATTGCAGTAACAAGCTCTGCGGCATTAACCCCCCATCGAATCGAAAAAAATGTACCGTCAGCCTGGAATGCCGCTTCGAACGCGGCCGCGTTCTTAATCGTTTCTCCTGGCGCGTTTGCCGGCCAGGCCCAATCGCTTGCAGATCGACGAATAAGTCAAGGGATGAACACAAAGGTCGTTCTTACGGAAGATATCGGCGATGAGTTCGGATACGGGATCATTACCGACGTCGCCCTTTATGACTTTTTCGCACATGCACGGACTTACTGGAGAGAAAAGCCGCAGGCGATCCTGTTGTTTGGTGACTCCAGCTTTGACATGCGTAATTATTCGGGAGGTGCGAACAGGAACCTGGTCCCGACCAAACTTATTGAGACCTTCGACATGGAGACGTCTAGCGACGGATGGTTGGTTGATTTTGACAAGGACGGCGTGGAAGATGTTCCGATCGGAAGATTGCCGGTTGCCGACACTCTGGAAGCCGCGCAGGCCGTCGCGAAAATCGTTAGATATGAAACGCAAAACCTCGACGAGCCTCGTTCGGCCCTATTGGCAGCGGATTACTATTTTGAAATACTTAACGGATACCTTGAGGCTTTGCTTCCAAGCACTGTTTCTTCTCAGAGGGTCCAGAGAAGTTCGCTGGGCGATGCGGCAATGCGTTCGCAGATACTTGCCGGCGCAAATGCTAATCCAACGGTCGTTTCCTATCTTGGCCACGGTACGACGGGTGGATGGACTAATGCTTCTTTATTTAATCTGAACGACACCCCGAACATGACAAAC
>JAOTWT010000151.1 GCA_029862725.1 Acidobacteriota bacterium
AAAAAGCAAAGTCAGCGGCAAGCCGCCCGACAGATCTTTCGAAATCGAACTTATCACTGCGTTTTCATCCTTTGTCCAAAGGAGATAAGCGGGCATTGTCGCGTTTTGTTCTTTCAGAAACTTTGGGACGTCCCTGTTTATCTCGGCGAGATCATCGAGTGAGATCGTAATGAAGTCGATTTTACCTTTGTATTTTCCGTCAAGTGCCACAAGAATTGGAAACTCTTCCACACACGGAACACACCAGGTCGCCCAGAAGTTTACCAGCAGCGGCTTGCCGTCCGGTTTCAGGAGCGGCCTTATCGAAACGTCATCTACCTTGACGACTACCGGCAGCGAATCGGCAATCGCCGTCTTCGGCTGGCCCACGACCGATACGGGAATCGTCATCGCCAATGCGGCGACCGAAATAATTCCAAAAATCCAATTTCTCATATTCAAAGAGATGCTTCAGGAGCCGATGCCTTTTCAACCCTTTTAATCGAACAGCCAAACGCCTTTGTTTCCTTTTGCCCGATTTCTTTGCCCGCCAGCTTTTCCTCAAACGCAGTTTTCAGATACAGCTTGTCGGGATTTCGGCCGCTACGGTCGTTGTCGATGGCCCCGTGGTAATCCAGTATGCTGTCCGAATTAAAGAAATAAACTTCCGGCGTGTATTGAGCTCCAAAGCGGTCCGCGATCACATTTCCCTCGTCAACGAGAGTAGTGAACCTGTATTCCTTGCCGGAGTGATGCTTGACCCAATTCAGGCACTCGGTTGCATTCGGATAAATGCCGACAAAACTTATCCCCTTTTCTTTGTATGCGGTCGCGAGTTCGTTGATACGTCCGTTATACATCTCTACGACCGGGCACTGCGCGGACAGGAAAACGATCAAGGTCCCTTTTTCACCTTTTAGATCACTGATCGAGTGTTCGGTCCCCCGGGGATCCTTGAGCGAGAAATCTTCAAGCTTGGAACCGATCGAAATGCCCTCGCCAAACGCGCTGACGGCGAGCGAAGCGATAACTATCAAAATTACGGAAGGGAAAATTGCAGTACGTTTCATGATCAATGCTCCAGTGTGGTTGTATTACGGAAATCTAACAGTTCGACGATGTTGATTACAAGGGAACAATTGAATTATGGGCCAGCTGAATGTTCGAATTCGTACATCTGGAGCTCCTTTGGGCGCTATCCGCACATAACTGCGGGAAATTCCAACTCCACTGTTAGTCTGGGACTTGCATTGTCCTATTGATTTCCAATAAACAGGCGGTTGCAGAGAGTAGATGTCAACCGACACCGCCAATTTCGGAATTCCCGGAGTATGTTGAGCTCTCGAGAGCTCGCCCGTAATGTTGCTTATCAGCGATCAACGCGCGTCTCGGTTTCCTTCAGCTTCTTCAAAGCCTCCCGGCGGCTCAGCGGTTTCAATTCCGTTTTGTCCACAAAATCAATAACCCAGTCAGGATTCGAATGCCCGTAGTCGCGCAATGCCCAACCGATTGCTTTCTGGACAAAGAATTCATCGGATTGGTTGAGTAATCCGATATTTCGCGCCAACAGGGCGGTATCTGTTTTTTCTTTGTACCGAAGCTGAAAAATAATGCTCAACCGCTGGAGCCATATATTTTCGGATTCGATCCAACGCAGCGTGTGCTTGGCGCAGTTCTTCGGAAATTTCAGGAAAAATGGCCGGATACAAACGCTATTGACGCTATCGACCGAATCCCACCAGGATTTTGTCGTTGCAATCTTTTCAAAGAGTTCTAACGAATCTTCACTCCAGTCTCGTTTGATCATTCCGCAGAATTCGATAGCTGCGTACTGAAATTCGCGCTGCGGAAGTTGGAAAAGCTCGGAAACGATTACATCAATGATTCGGTATTTGGGTTTTCCCTGTGCAACGACGAATTTCTTCAAGATCGCCTTTCTTATCGGCGCATTGAAGCCGAAATACTCGAAACGGTTCTTCATATACGCCTTCATCTGGCGTGCTTTGACCGGATCGGCATGATTTTTAAATTCTCTGGCGAGGGGTTCTAAGTAGGCAAGCATCGTTAGTCGAACCGCTTTGGCAAAAGGATTTCCATCGCGTCGTCGACAGTGACGATTCCTAAAATGCTGCCGTGATCGTCGACCACCGGGAGCGCAAGGAGATTGTATTCGGCGATTCTGAGCGCGGCCTCTTCCGCTGGGTCGTCGGGCTTTGCACTTCGGAATTCCTCGCGCATGATCTCGCTGAGTGTTGCGCTTTGATCCGCGAGAAGGATCGAACGCATCGTCGCGATACCGCATAGCTGTCGGGAATCCGGCGATTCGACGACAAAAATGTAATACATCATGGTCGGCGTTTCGGCGGTTACTCGTAGTTCCGCGAGGACCTCGGATACCCGCAGATCCTTCGGAAGTCGAACCATTTCCGTTGTCATCAGACCACCGGCCGTGTCCTTTTCATAAGACATCAATTCCGCGACGTCCACCTTTTCATGGTCTTCCATTAACTCGAACAGTTCCTGCGCCTTTTCATCGTCCAACTCCTCGAGCACATCGACCGCATCGTCAGGCGACATTTCTTCGAGGAGATCGGCGGCGCGTTCTTCGTCGAGGTCTTCCAGCACCCGCGCCTGATTCTCCGTGGACATCTCCTCGAGCATATCGGCGGCGATCTCATCATCGAGCGAATTTACGATGTCCGTTCGATGAAGCGGCGAAAGCTCTTCGGCCAGCTGCGCTATTTCAACCGGGTGAAGACGGGACAGTTTGTCTTTCGAAGACTTGAGTTGGACGGTAACGGTCTTCGAATCGGTCGCAAGATATCCAACGTCCGCCCAGTCGATCACTTCAACCGGCCTCTTACTTCCGTAAAAACCAGCCGGCAGGAGCCGTCTCACAAAACCCTGAAAGCTGATGTCGGCTCCACTGACACGCCATTCGGCGGCGCGGCCGATGATCTGAACATCGTTGACGCGCACCACCCTTTTGCCGTCGATATCGATCAGCTGTTTGTCCAGAACGTCCTTGGCGAGCAGAATCTCACCCTCGCGGCGCGCAAACGGTGTCAGGTCCAGCACGTCGCTGATCAGACGGGCCCCTTTTGAACTGATCTCCTTCAAATTCGCTCGTGATGTAAAAAAGAGCCTCCTCCGATACCGTGCGACGAGTCCTATGACGGGAGCGTAATCCTCTTTTCCGTACATCACGACGATGTCGCGAATCGACGCGACCTCTTCGCCGGCCTTTCCGAAAATCGGCTTGCCGAGGATCTGTGAAAGGTAAATCATGACTTAAAGATACAACATACCGGTGACAACAGTAAGGCCTAAGAACGAGTTCAGGGGGCAGCTAAAAACAACGCTTCACGGCAGCGGGTGTGAGCTCCCTGGTTTTCGCCGATAAACAATGTTCAAGAAAATACAACTTTTTTTGGAGAAACCGTTTGATTGGAATTTTTTTTAAATACCGGCCAGGAAACCTTGTCCGGTTCGACCTTTGGTGAAGAACTGAAACAACCAGCCAACCAAAATCCGTCACACTATGCGAAAAACGAGCGCCATTATACTCCTAACGCTGTTCTCAGCCTCAGCAGCTTCCGCCCAAACACGAGCTAGAGTATTCGACAATTTTGATACGAGTTCGGGTGTTGAAGTAGTAAGTCCCGCGGTGGAACCCCTTATTTCCTCCCGAAGCAAATCAACCAGGTCGAGAAAAAGCAACGTCAGGAAAACAACGATGAGTGTTGCCGAAGGGCAGGGGCTCAACGCATCCTACAGCTCATCAGGCAAAAAGCTCACGATGGGATCCTCAAAGAGCATGAAGGGATTCTCAACGGGCGATATCGTGATCGATTCATATATCGTTGAATCTTCGCGGCGCTATGATATCGACCCGCTTTTGATCTATTCGCAGATGCACCAGGAATCGGCATTTAAAAAGCGAGCGAGATCGCATAAGGGTGCAAGCGGCCTGATGCAGCTTATGCCGGCGACAGCTCGTCGTTTCGGAGTTACCAACATCTATGACCCGAAGCAGAACATCGACGCTGGTGTAAAGTACATGCGCTGGTTGCTGGATACCTTCAATGGCGATGTGGTACTCGCTTTGGCTGGTTACAATGCCGGCGAAGGAGCCGTGATGAAATACGGCTGGCAGGTCCCTCCGTACCGCGAAACACGGGACTATGTCGCAAAGATTTCGCGAAAATACAACGCCATCAGCGACCCGAGCTATGTCCAAAACATGAAGTCGATGAATTCGACCGCCGGCAAGAACAAGACTCCTACAAAGAAAGAAGTAACGCCCGAGCCCGTTTACGAACTGGATATCATGGCTGTCCGACTGCCGAACGGAAGAATGCGGCTCGTAACCAATTAGATTTAACAATCCAAGAGATTCTGTAAGTTTCTCCTCCTGGTCTTAACGACATGCGGTCAGACGATTCTGGCCGCGTTTTTTCTTTAAACCGGGAAATATGTTGAGTAAATTAAGGAATATTCTTATGCTTACTCAAAGTGATCGAATTTCAATTGAAGAAAATAGGCAGATCGTTGGATAAAGATGAGTAACTTTTGCATCAAGTGTGGGCGCGAAAACCGCGAAGAAGCCCAGTTTTGTAAGAAATGCGGTGCGAAAATCGAGACCGATCTCGAAGAAGAAACGCGTGTCGCGAAAAGAAGTGAAGACTCCGAAGAATCGGACGAACCTGAGGTCTTTTCGATTCGTCCGACCCTGATGTTCGTTCAGATGGGATACGCGCTGGCGGTGATCTCAGCGTTCTTGCTTGCGGCTCTTCTAGCGACGGTTGGTTCCATTTTCAGCCTGGCCGTATCGTCGGGTATCGTGGTGCTGCTCGGAATCTCGCTGTTGCTGATCCCGGCCTATTATCACGTCCGTCAAAAAACGGTGAGATACACGCTGACGGACTCGAAGATGGAAATAGACGAAGGCCTTTTGTCCAAGACGACCCGCAACGTTCCCCTGCGGATTATCCAGGACGTCACGGTTTCCGCAAATTTCTTCCAGCGTATTCTTGGTTTTGGGGATGTCGAAATTGAGAACGCAAACGAAAGCGACGAAAAAATCGTCCTCAAAAACATAAACACACCGAAGAAATACGCCGCAATTTTGCTTGAGCAAATGAGGCGCCTCAATAAATGAAGGCATTGTCCGTTACTTAAGAAATGAAGATTGTCGTTACGGGTGCTCGCGGTTTGGTTGGACGAGCTGTTACTGCCCACTGCCGGGACGCTGGCGATAGCGTGACCGCTGCGGGTCATCGCGAACTGGACATCACAAGTAAGACCGCCGTCAGGGCATTCTTCGAACGTGAGCAGCCGGATGCGGTCGTCAACTGCGCCGCATACACCGATGTCGACGGGGCCGAGTCGAATCCCGAGCTTAGTTTATCGGTAAACAGGGACGGGGTACGGTATCTAGCCGGATCTGCCAAAACCCACCGTTGCGCCTTTTTGACGATCTCGACGGATTTTGTGTTTGACGGAAATGCTGAAGGGTTCTACACGGAAGACGACGTCCCAAGGCCGATCAGCGTCTACGGAAAATCGAAACTCGAGGGCGAACATGCCGCCGCGGCGGAGTATGAAAAAAGCATCATCGTTCGGACCGGTTGGGTATTCGGTACGGGCGGTACAAATTTCTTGAGCACTTTGAAGGACGTTTTGAACAGGGACGAGCCGGTGACGGCGATTGAAGATTCCTTTGGGACCCCGACATTTGCGAGCGATCTCGCGGAGCGGATCCGGGAACTTTTAGAGCCTGGGAGAAACGGTCTTTTTCACGTCGCGAATTCGGGACCCGGAACGAGCTATTACGGGTTTGCAGTCGCAGCCGCGAGAATCCTGGGTGTTGATTCGACGAAAATTACGGGTGTTCCCGCCTCGTCACTGAATCGTCCCGCGCCGCGCCCGGCGAACTCGCGGCTTCTTTCCATCAATGCAAGCAAACTCGGTCTTCCTGATTTGCCGTTCTGGCAGGACGCACTTGGAAGGCATCTTTCACATATAAGTTAAAACAAAAAAGCCACCCGCAGAACCCGGGTGGCTTTTTTCGACGATCTCAGTTTCGATTAGGGTTGATCCTCATCGACGAATTCGATGTCGTCGTCAATGAAGTCCTCCTTGAGCAAATTATCCGATGTCGCCATGTCCATACGCGGCGTCGAATTGTCGTCGTCTTGCTCGTAGTAATAGTTGTACGTATAGCCATAACCATAATAGCCGTACTCGACCGAATTCGACTTGATGCCGTTTAACACCACACCGTAAATTCTCGCTCCGATGTTGCCCAGGCGTTGCTTGAACCTGCGCATCAGGTGGATCGAACTCTTACCGGACATCGCGACAAGGACCACACCGTCGACGATAGTCGAAAGAATGGCAGCGTCTGTAAACGAAATCGCGGGAGGCGAGTCTACGACAACATGCTTGAAGTTTCCGCGCAGGAATTGAAGCAGGTGCTTCATTTCATTCGAACTCAAAAGCTCCGCGGGATTTGGCGGAATCGGTCCGCTCGTAATGACCTTCAGGTTCGGGAGGTGCGGATACGATTTTAAAAGGTTGTTCGTGTCCTTTTCACCCGACAAATAGTTCGTCAGCCCGTGCGTGTTCTCCATATTAAAATGGCTGTGAAGCCGTGGTCGCCGCAAGTCGCAATCGACGAGAACCACTTCGGCACCGGACTGGGCAAGGGTAATCGCGGTGTTGATCGCGGTCGTCGTTTTTCCTTCGGAAGGCTGCGACGAGGTTACCAGGATCGTCTCGGGCGGTTTACCGGCGGACGAGAAGAGAAGGGAGGTTCGCAGGTGGCGGTACGCTTCCGCCATCGCCGAACGATTGTCTTCAAGAGCTATCAGCGCTGACGCGGTGCCTCCAGTAGTTTTAGTACCTCCGCCCAACATCTTGAGCGTTCGCTTCTCCATGTTGTTGTGGTGAGGGATCAATGCCAGGGTCGGCAGTCCGACATGACGGCCGATATCATCCGACGAACGAATCGAGTCGTCAAGATAATCCAGCAGGAATGTGAGGCCGATCCCGCCCACAAGCGACACCAGAAA
>JAOTWT010000152.1 GCA_029862725.1 Acidobacteriota bacterium
GACGATCTCACGCGCACTCAACAAGCTTTCGACCCTCGATATCGAGATCGTTTCCGGGTCGCCGGAGATGGACAGGGTCAAAAAGCTGATTCTCAAGATCGCCAAATCGAGTTCGACTGTTTTGATCCGCGGCGAAAGCGGGACCGGCAAGGAATTGATCGCCCGTTCCATTCATAAGAACTCCCCCCGTTCGAATCAGATATTCCAGGCGGTCAACTGTGCCGCGATCAATGAGAATCTGCTGGAAAGCGAGCTGTTCGGGCACGAAAAGGGATCTTTTACGGGAGCCGTAGGAGAAAAAAAGGGTCTTTTTGAAGTAGCCGACGGCGGTACGCTTTTTCTGGATGAAATCGGAGAGCTCGATATTTCGCTTCAGGCAAAAATTCTACGGGCGCTTCAGGAAAGACAAATCCGGCGGGTCGGCGGAACAAAAGAAATCAACATCGATGTCAGGGTCGTAACCGCGACCAACCGCGATTTGCTCAAGATGACAAAAGAAGGCCGGTTCCGGGAAGACCTGTACTATCGCCTCAACGTGCTCTCTCTAGAAATTCCTCCGCTTCGGGATCGCGGTTCCGATATCCCGCTTTTGCGTGATTATTTCATCCGCAAACACACGAGGGACACGAACCGCAAGATTAAGCTGAGTAAAGAGGTTGAGAAATTGTTGAACAGTTACAACTATCCCGGCAATGTCAGACAGCTCGAGTCGGCGGTCGAGCGCGCCATCCTGCTCTGCGAGAATGATACGATCAGGATCGACGATCTGCCCCCGGAAATGGTTGGCGGTTCGGATTCGGAATCGACAGGGCAATTCAAGCTGCCACCCGCCGGAGTAAACTTTGAAGACGTAGAACGAAGCCTTATTATGCAGGCGATGGAAAGAACGGACAACAACATCACAAAATCCGCAAAGCTGCTTGGACTTACTTTTCGGACGCTGCAATATCGTTTGGAGAAGTATGGGATTAAGAAAGACGGCGAGGAAGAAGAATAGCTGCCTGAATGCCACAGCGGCCCTTATTCAATAACAGGAGAAGATCATGGAATGGTTCTCAACAATTACGCTGGCACTTGGCTCTGCATGGACATCGGGAATCAACCTTTATGCGACCGTTGCGGTCCTCGGACTCTTGCAGAAGCTTGCTTCGATCGAACTTCCGGGCGGGCTGGATGTTCTTGATAACTGGGTCATCATAGGGATTGCGGGCGGCCTTTATGTGATAGAGTTCGTCGCCGATAAAGTTCCGTACGTTGACAGCGTGTGGGATGTCGTACACACGTTCGTCCGTGTTCCGGCCGGCGCGATAATCGCCTATTCGGCTACGACCGAAATGGACGCGGCGGTAGTTGTAGCGGCGACGCTATTGGGAGGCGGTTTGGCACTTTCTTCGCACGGCACAAAAGCCGCGGTCCGCGGCGTCGCGAATATGTCTCCCGAGCCGGTATCGAACTGGACTCTTTCTATTACAGAAGACATTCTCGCGTTCGTCGGGACTCTTTTGGCCGTGTTTGCTCCGATCCTGGTCGCGATCATGCTTCTGCTTTTCGCTGCGGTTTTTGTGTGGTTCGCACCAAAAGTATTCAGGGCGATCAGGCACATGCTGCGTGCGACCCGTGCACTCCTCAAGGGCGCAGGGATCAAGGAAGTCGCGAGAGAGGCACAGTAAGAATCTCAGGAGAAATGGCATGACCAAGGCGGTTTTTATGAAAAGGGCAGTTATTGGGTTAATACTTATGGCTTTGGTCGTATTCTCAGGCTGCGCCCGGGAAGATGCCACCTCGTCAAGATCGGCGGACTATAAGGATCAGCCGCAGAATATGATCGCACCCGAGGATGAAGGTGTCTCGAGCAATGATCCGGAACAGGGAGGAGGAGGCGGCGGCAAGAAAGAAGAAGTTTCGCTGGATAATGCAATCGAGGTCACGGAACGAAAAATTATCCGCAACGCGATTCTTCAGCTCGAATCGGAAAAGCCCCAGGAAACTCAAAAGAAGATCGTTGACATTGCAAATGCAAATGGCGGCTATGTTCTCGAATCAAATGCCCGACAGGCAGATAACGAGCTTCGTAACCAGAATCGATTTTCCGTCATATTGCAGGTGCCATCCGCAAAATTTGACACGGCACTTTCGGAGATACGTAAAACGGGGATCAGAGTGATTTCGGAAACGGTAAAAGGACAGGACGTTACCGAAGAATTCATCGACGTTGAAGCGCGTTTGAAAACAAAGAAGGCGCTCGAAGCGCGGTTTCTTGCGATCATGAACCGTGCGAACTCGGTGAAGGACGCTTTGGAAGTTGAGCGGGAGCTGGCCACTGTCAGAACGGAGATCGAACGCATCGAAGGACGCAAGAGATCACTTGAGAACCTTACAAGTCTTTCAAAAGTCACCGTGCATATCGTGCCCCCCACCGCGATTTCAGCAAGCTCTACAGGTTTCTGGTACCAATTGCAGGACGCCGTTAGCGATGGGTTTGAGGGTGCGCTTACGTTTGTTCTCGTACTCGTCCGGGTACTGATCGCGTTGATTCCGTTTCTGCTGATAGTTGTATTGCCTGTTCTTCTTCTTTTGCGTTACCTGTGGAGAAAGTACCGGCAAAACCGGATGGCCCGCGCGGCGGCGGCAGAAGTGGATAAGATTACCGATGATATCGAATAAGTTACTCGAACGAGTATTCCAGTTCTTTGCCGCAGTCCTTACAGGCACAGCTGTGTTTTTCTATCTCAGTGGTAATTACGAGAGGGTTTTTGTCGCCGCGGTTTTGGGGTCACTCTGCTTTTTTATCGGTATTAGATTTCAGGTAAAAGAGCGGCTCGCAATACGGAATAAAGATAGAAAAGCTGAAGAACGAGCCCTGGAACAAGAACGGGAACCGCTTGCCGCCGGTGACCATCTTGAAAACAAAGCGTTTGAAGCTGATGATCTCGAGTAGCAAAGGGATTATCTGTTATGGCAAAAATTGTACTGGCTCCTTACGGTTCTTTGGGCGATCTTCATCCTTTTCTTGCCATCGGTTTCGAATTGCGAGAACGCGGTCATCAGGTCCTTGTGACTACTCTTGAGCCATATCGTGAAAAAATTCAATCTCTTGGATTCGAATTCCGGCCGCTCAGGCCCGAGTTTGATCCCGAGGACCGCGATTCGGCAAGGCGTGTTATGGATACGCGGAGAGGCTCAGAAGTTCTTATAACCGAATACATGCTGCCGAATATTCGTGCTATGTACGAGGATTTGATGAGTTCCGTGAAAGACGCCGATTTGCTGATAGCGGGCGAGATCGTTTTCCCCGCGCACTCAGTCGCGGAGAAAGAAGGTCTGAAATTAGTTACGACAACGTTGGCGCCACTATCGATGTTTTCGGCTTACGAGCCGAACGTTTATCCGAATGTTCCATATTTGCGGTATCTGAATTTTCTTGGCCGCCCATTCCAGGAGTTTGTGATTTTTATCATGAAACGGGTGGTAAGAAAATGGCTCGAAGACTATCGCGAATTCCGGAGGAGCATCGGCCTCGATCCGACACATGACCCGATTGTGGAAGGCAAATATTCAAAGGACCTTCATCTTGCGATGTTCTCGAGCGCACTCGGCGGACCGCAGCCAGACTGGAATGAAAAAGCCTTACAAACCGGGTTTTGCTTTTATGACGGCAGACGGGATTTGGGTGCGATGCCTGAAAGACTTCTGGAGTTCCTGGACGTTGGTGATCCGCCAATTGTCTTTACGCTTGGTTCAGCGGCGGTTATGGATGCCGGCGATTTTTTTGAAGAGAGCATTGCGGCGGCAAAAAGACTGGAAAGGCGGGCGGTTTGTCTCTACGGGATCTTTAACGAAAAGCCGAGAGGGTTCGACGCCGACCGTGTTGGCTTCGATTACGCCCCTTTCGGCGAACTGTTTCCAAGAGCCGCATGTGTCGTTCATCAGGGCGGAGTCGGCACGACGGCACAGGCCTTGAAAGCGGGGGTTCCGCAGTTGATCGTCCCGTATTCCCACGATCAGCCCGACAATGCCGCAAGGTGTGTTAGAAACGGGGTTGCCCGTACGATCGGGCGCGCCCACTACAAGGCTTCAACGGCTGCAAGAGAAATTGCTGCAATTCTGTCCGACGAGTCATATCAGGCAAAAGCGGCCGGCATGAAACGCATCATAGATTCCGAAAACGGGACGATGACTGCCAGCGACGCCATCGAAAGCACTCTGCAGGATCGGGCGTGAGTCTTGGAATCGATTGTGTCTTTAGAATCTGTCTAGTTAATAGCGGGTATAATTTCCGGAGTTCGAAAATGAAATCAGTTTCCAAAATACTAGCGTTCATTTGTTTGCTAAGCCTTTGCGCACTCCCGGCTTCGGCCCAATACACCCGAAAGCCATCGCCGACCCGCGAGCCAGAGGGTGTGATGAACAAGAAGCCGGATTCGAAAGAAAGGTTTCTTTCGAAGATCGATTCGCGGACCGACTTCGACCTGATGGCGCGCGTTTACCATCAGAAGACTCCTTACGCCTTGCCCCATGCGATGTTTATTATCGATCGGCGTAAAAACAACAAGATCTATTACGTCAATTCGCAAAAATACCGGTTTCACAAGGATTTTCTTATCGGCAACTATCTCGTATTAAAGGGCGCCGATCTTTTCAACGACATCTATATTAATGAAAACAGGCGGTTTATCGTAGGTACGATTGCCTGGCAGTCGACGGTCGAGAAGTTTACTTTTGAATTCTGGGAGGGTGATATGATTCCGGCCGACCAGATAAAGACCACTCACGACATAATTAACGCGAGTTTTTATGCAAAGGTCTCCTTTAAACCCAATTCAAACCGCCACGACGAATTATCGCAGTCAATAGGAATCCCGCGGATTACATCCGACGAAATCGCGCGTAATCAGGAATATCTCGCCTTGAATACGGCAAAGAGTTATGGCCGGGTGCACATCATAGACAAGCTCGATGACACGGTTGAGATTGGGTATAACGAGATTCTCGTGCTCAACGAGGTGCCGATCAACCTCCCGCCGGTGCGCGGGATTATCGTTTCAAAGCCTTCGACGCCGCTTTCACACATCAACCTGCTGGCGAAGGGCTGGGGCATCCCAAACGCGTATATCAAAGACGCCGATAAGCTTTTTAAGGAATACGATACGTGGTTCGTCGAATTCGAAACGACCCTTACCGATTACAAGGTGAAGCTCTCTAACACCGAAATCACAAATCGATGGACAGGCTACTACGAGGCAAAGGGGCAGGTATTCCGGACCCCGCCTTCTGCGCTTGATGTAAAGGAACTGGCGCTTTTGCGAAAGACCCGAAAGTCTGACAGCAAGATCTACGGGGCGAAAGCGGCCAATTTGGGCGAGATCGCGGGCGCCCGGATCAGGGGCATATCTGTTCCGAACGGGTTTTCGATCCCATTTTATTACTACGACCAGTTCATGAAAAAGAACGGTTTTTACAAAGAACTCGAGTCTCTGAATGACGACCTCGACTTCGTCCACAATCCGAAATACCGTCGCGACAAACTCGCCGATCTCAGGTCCCGGATGCAGGCAGCTCCTTTTGACACCGGCCTGCGCCAGTTGATCCTGGAGATGTGGAAGAACGAGACGAGCGGTCTCGGAGTTTTTGTGCGCAGTTCATCGAACGCGGAAGACCTGCCTGATTTTAGCGGCGCCGGTCTCTACGACACGGTCCCGAACGTCAAGGATCCCGACAAGATCATCGAAGCCGTAAAGACGGTTTGGGCTTCGCTTTGGAATTTTGAAGCCTACGAGGCTCGGGAGAGAAACTTTATCAATCACGAAGGAACCTTTATGGGCGTCCTGCTTCAAATCGGTGTTCAGACGGAAAGTTCCGGTGTGATGATCACGAGGGATCCGTTTGATGCGGAAAACGTGGGAGCGATCTACATAAGCGCAAAAAGGGGACTCGGGATAAAGGTCGTTGATGGGAACAAGATCGCCGAACAGATTCTCTATTCAAAGAAATCAAACGCGGTCCAGGTGCTTACAAGGAGCGCCGAAGAGACCCTTCTTACCTTCGACGAGAATGGCGGGGTAAAGGAGGTTCCGATCGACGGCACAAGAAACGTCCTGACCGATGAAGTGGCGCGCAACCTTGTCAAGGCAGCGAACAAAATCAAACGGCTGTTTGGAAACCGCAAAGACCAGGACATAGAATGGGGATACGCCGACGATCAGATTTTCATTTTTCAATCCCGGCCATATATTGACAATAGTTAGATAAGAAATCAGATGAGAACAATAATTATCCTGACGGCAGCCGTCCTGCTGTTCGGTTGCGGCAACGCGCCGGAAGTAAAAGAAGAACCTGTCACCAACACCAGAAACCAAAGCGATCGCGTCGCCGACACCGTCGCTTCGCACACGGTCGAAGGGGATCGGGACAAAAAGAATCGACCAGATATCGCAGTGCCCCCTGCTCCCAATGAGGGTGCAAAACGCAAATGGTCGCGAAGCGGCGACCCGATTGATACCTCGAAATTCGACGCCGCAATCGAGAGTGCGGCCGCCGATCTAAAAGCGAATCCGTCGGATGCCGCCTTACAAAAGGCGCTCGGCACGGCTTATTTTCGAAGGGGCGTCGCATTGACCGCAGCCCGCCAGTACGCGTCGGCGATTGGTGACTTCCGAAAGGCCGTAAAAAACGATCCGGCGAATTCGGAGGCCAAGCAGCAAATCGCTGTCATCACGTCGATTTACGACTCAATGAATATCGAGTCCCCGAAGGAAGGCGAGGAACCGCCGCCGTTGGAGTTTAAATAGAAAAAAGACTAGAGAATCTAAGATCCTCCACAGAAATTATTATGGGTAAATCTGCAAACGATCTTCGCAAGGGAAACGTCGTGATACTCGACGGGGCTCCCTGCAAAGTAATGGAATTCGAGCGCAACCAGCCTGGTAAAGGCGGTGCGATTGTACAGACACGGCTCCGCAATCTTGTCACCGGCAGTTCATTCGAGCACAGGTTTCGTTCAAA
>JAOTWT010000154.1 GCA_029862725.1 Acidobacteriota bacterium
ATACATTGCGAGCGTCGATCTCAGGTAGTAATTCTTATCGGTCAGACGCTTTTGTTCGCCGGCTATATTTCCAACGGTGACCATCGCTTTCGGGGTCCATTTCGATTTTGGAAAGCTCCTGCGAAGGCTGCCGATAGTGCCGGACACATTGTCCCAGTCACGGACCATTGCATACCCCACGGCCATTTGGAAAAGAGCCTCTGGTTTCTCCGGTGCGCTAACCGGGATCTTTCCGAATACAAAAGCCGCTGAAGGCATCTGGCGGTTCTTCGCAAAAGACTTGACACGTTTCAAATGCACTTCATTTTCGATACCCTGAGGGTACGCACTCGCGAATTTTTCAAATGCCGCAGAGGCTTCACTGTAACGACCTTTCATAAAGAGGTCGTTTGATCTTTGGAGTATTTCTTCGCGGTCATTCGGCTCAAGATTCTCCTGCAATTCGACGAGTTTGGACTCGGCCTCACGGGCAGGGACGCTGTCAGCCGCGAAAAAATATGTTCTGCGGAGATAATTGACTGCCTGGATTCTGTTTCCCAGACTTTCAAAAGCCCGCGCCGTCAGCATCAACGATCTGCCATCGTTGGCCTTGTTGAGTCCGGCGAGAATTTCCGGCACTCGCGCCGCCTGGCTCGTTTCGATCAGGCTCTCGGCCCAGGTAATCAACGCATCGCGAACACGCATCGACGACGGATATTTTTCTTTAAGTTCTCTGAAGGCCGCTTGTGCTTCAGGGTGTTTTCCGGCTGCAATGAGCGCTTTTCCACGTAACCAAAGGGCATAGTCTCCAAGTCCCGTGAGCCGCGCAAACGAATCGGAACTCAGCAGTTCGGCGGCCACCTCCGGTTCGCCGGACTCCATCCTGATACGGGCCCTCAGAAGACGCGCCAGCGTTCCGGTCGCACTCCCGGAAAAACGGCTCTCGATATTGGCAACTACGGACTCGGGAGGTAGGTTGCCGGCGGCGGTCGCCTCCCGCAGCATCCTGAGGGCCTCTTCTTCCGTATAGGCCGGTTGCGCCGAACAATTCGCAGATATCAAGGTTAAACCGCCGATGAGAAGCATCAGCATCAAGGTGAATTTCGTCCAGCGTGAGTTTGAGTATGTCATTTCAGTCAGCCCGCCCTTTTGGATGCGCAAATTGTCGTAGGGTTTCGTTTCGATTAGCTAGTCCGGCCCAGGTGTTTATTTTGAAGAAACGAGTCTGCAATTTCAAGTGCGTTGGCGAATAGGTACCGCTTAACAAAAAAACCGCTTGCCTTTTACGGGCAAGCGGTTTAGAAATTTCTACCGATTTGGATCAAACGGAGGCGCCGGGATAACTTCCGCCCAGCTTGCCTTCATCGCCTTCAGCGAGTGTGTTGACCAGCTCGTAATTGAAATAATCGAATTTCTCAGCCACAGGCGGCTGAACGCGCTTATCATACATTTCTCGCGAACGGTCGATCGCTTCCCTGAGCCTCTCGTACAGATCACTGGACTCCCGCCCCTCTTTAACTTTTTGCTCGTTATAGAGTTTTATTTCCGAGACCAGGAGTCTCGCAAAGCGCCGAGCATCGTTGTGAAGCCTTCGTTCGCTCTCTCCAACTTCGATCGGCAGATCCAAATTCCTGTCAGCAAATCTGGACCTGACCGGGGGAGCTGCCGCAGGTTCGACAGGAGTCTCCATTACAGGAGCCGCTTCGACCGGAGATGCCTCTGCAGGTGCTTCTTCGACAGGAACCTCTTCGAACGCGGTTGAAACCTCAGACGAAACCTCATCAGACGCGTCAAACGGGTTATCAAAGCTATATTCCGATTCCGGCGACGCATCCTCAAATGCAACCTCTTCTGCGACCGATTCGCCAAAATCAGGTTCCACCGGAGATTCAACTGACTCTTCGAATGACGGAGCCTCTAGCGACTCCTCGAATGAGGGCGTTCCTACGCCGGTGTCAAACCTAAAGGTCTCATCCTGCTCGGCCTTAGGCCCCCCGAAGGGTTCCTCGATACCCGAATCAAAAGATTCCATTGCGGTTGCCGGTTCGTCATCCGCTTCAAACGCCTCGGAATACGAATCGTCTGCAGTGAAAGATTCATCGACCGAAAAGGAGTCGGCAGTTTCTTCGGCTTCCACCACCTTTTCCCAGGTTGCGGCTTCATGGGTTTCGACAGGTTCGGCATCGAAGGCCGTGTCACCATATTGAGGTACCGGAGATTCAAAGGGATGTTCCGACGACTCGAATTGCGCTTCTTCGGAGACCACTTCTTCAGCAGCTTCTTCGTAAACCGCTTCGCTTGTTTCAGCCTCCGGCTCAAATTCGGCCGCTGGCGCTACCGGTTGGAAATCGTAGCTGTCAGCTACTTCCGGCGCTGGAGATTCTTCAACAGCTACGGAGTCGGACGGCTCATATTCCGTTGCATAGCCTCCGTCTGATACTTCCTCAGCCGGCGAAAAACCACCGCCGCTGAAGTCGTCCGCAGCGGGACCCTGATCCGGCTCAGCCGAGTCAAAATCGGACTCCGCAGGGACGGGCTCCGCAGGAGCGGGCTCGGCAAAACCGGCGGGCTCGGCGGCATCGTCTTTTTGGCGGGTGACCGCGGGAGCGGAAGCAAGCACCTCAACGGTGAGCCCGGCTACCCTCATCAACGCCTCGATTGCAGCAATGTTAACCTGGTGCCCTTCGGAGCCGCTGTCGGCATATAGAACCGCCACACCGCGTCCTCTTGCGATTAGTGGTACTGCAAACATCTTCTCCGGATTCTTGAATCCGAGCTTGTTGCGGTACATCACATCGTCTTCACAGTCTGGAGGGGTGTCCGAAACGGTCAAAAGCGACTGAACCGAGGCACTCAGGGCAGTGTTGGTCGCAACCGGGAAAAAAACTTCCCTGACGACTTTCGGATCTTCGTGATCTTCCCGTCCAAACACTCGCCAACCGACGAGGTGTTCGTTCTTAACAATAAAAAATGCCCCGCGCGGCGTGAACTCAGCAGCATGGTTAACCAACGCTTTGAGTATCTCAGACTGCGAGTCCTTGCTACTTATGTCGCAAATGGCCTGGCTCAAGTTAGAGAAATCGAGTGCCTCTTCAACGGGCTCTTCGAGTTTCTCGGCTTCGGCAATTGCGGCCGCGGTAATGCGTGCGCCTTCATCGCGCGCGAGCTTCAAATGCTCAGCCACGGATCCGGTAAAACTAACTTCGAGTTCCTTGTCGCTGCCGACTTTTTGATCCAACTCACGCAATGACTCTTCAAGCTGTTCTTTATGCCTGTCAAAGTCCGCGGAAATTTTTTCCTGGAAATCGGAAACGCTCTGCCGGATATCGGCAACAACGTCCTTTAGATAGTTCTCGAATTCAGCACGTAAACTTTGTTCGAGTTCTTCACTATTCACGTTCAGTATCCTCCGTAAATCGAAACACAGCTATAAATGGGATGGGCAACCGCTGGTGGATTAGAGTGTTATTGGAACCCTTTAAAAAGACATGATGGCACGGCAATCCGAAATAGGACCATCAATTGAATTATGACGAATTAGGGCTTTTACTGTCAAGAACTTAGTTTAAAGTTGTTAAAAATCGTCAAAGGGTCTTGACGGTATTGTTGCGGCAGAATATTCGGAAACCCTTGTGATCACTAAACGGAACCCCCTTTATACCGCTTCCACATCGATCTCCGGGTCGATCTCGTCCTGGATCATATTTTCGATTGCCATCAAGGTTCCGGTAAGAGAACTGGGGCAACTTCCGCATGCACCCTGGTAACGAATCTTCAACTTCTTATCTTCGAGAGACAAAATTTCAAGCCAGCCGCCATCGCTCGCGAGATAGGGCCGGATTCTTTCATCGAGCAAAGCATCAATTTCCGCGATACGCGGATCGCCACCCGCGGCGGCGGCAATCGGCCCGCCGACAGCTTCGGCGGCGCTTCTGTTTCCGTTGCCGTTGGAAACCGCATCCGCTGCCCGGATCGGCACGGCAAGCAGCGGCAGTGCTTCGTCCCAATCTACTTCATCTGTCTTCTCGACGGTAATCATCTTGTCCATATAGAAAACGGACACGACATTTCCAACGTCAAAAATTGCTTTGGCAAGCTCATCTTCGGCAGCTTTTTCGACTGACTCGAACTGATGCGACGTGCCATGACTGACCGGTTCGCGCAGTATGAACTTGACCGCGTTGGGATTGGGAGTCTCCTGGATGTCTGCAATTTTCGGCATTGAACTTAAACCTCAAAGCATTATTTTGAAGAAACCTTACATTTTTGTCAAGATTCGCCGAGCGATTGATGAATGATAATTTGAGAATTGAAGATTGAAAATTTACGATTGAGAATTGATAAATCAACGACCGCTATGAGCCATCTCACCAATGGCCACGCGCGTGCCGTATCTCAGACGCTGCGGCGTTATCCACCATCAATTTTCGGCTCTCTCGCCATCTTGCACTGCAGCCCCCCTCGCACGCTCTCTACTTCGCTGCCAGCTCGATCGGCCAAAAATAGGGGATGAGAATCGTCGCTGCTATCCAGACAATAATATTCAGAGGAGTTCCGATCTTGAGAAAATCGGCGAACCGGTATTGGCCGGGTCCATAAATTAAGGTGTTGGTCTGATAGCCGACCGGCGTCATAAAGCTCGCGGAGGCTGCGACCATTACTGCGATCAAGAACGGACGCGGGTTTACCTCGAGCGAATTTGCAGTCGCGATGGCGATCGGGGCCAGAAGTGCCGCGGTTGCGTTGTTGGACATCACGCCGGTCAGCAATGAAGTCATCAGAAAGAAGGCGGAAACCAGTGCTATCGGACCGCCCCAGGGACCTACAATCTGAACCAGCTGCGACGACATGAGTCTTGCCGCACCCGTTGTCTCGAGGGCCACACCCAGCGTCAGCACACCGGCAAGCAGAATCACGATGCGCCATTCGATTGCCTTATATGCTTCCTCCATGCGGATACAGCCGACAAGCACGAGCAGGATCGCCCCAATGATCGAACTCACAACGATTTCAAAAATGCCGAGAGTTGCCGTTAAGACAACCCCGAACACGATTAGAAGTGCCGGTATCAGCTTGCTCTTTCGAAAGATCTCCTGCTCAATCTCGGAGATGATCACAAATGACGGATTTTGCCGCAGCTGGTTGAAACGGTCGGTCTTCACCTCAAGTAGCAGCGCGTCACCGGCATCGAGTTTTGTCTCCGATAGCTTGTCACGCATCAACCTTCCACGGTGGCGGAGGGCGAGCACGGTCGCGCCGAAATTCTCACGAAACTGCAATTCCTTCAGGTCTTTGTTTATAAAATAGGAGTTTAATGCGACTACAGCTTCGACAAGTTTCGTGTCTTCCGATTGAACATCCTTATCGCTCCATTTGAACCGGGGTTTCAACTGGACACCCTCACGCGCCATGATCTGCTTCAATTTTTCGAGATCACATCTGATCCTGAGTACGTCGCCCGCTTCAAGAACCATCTCGGGAGACGGTACCGAGAAAGCCTGTTTTCCGCGGATTACCTCGATAATTGTGAGATCGATGTCCCTGACAATCGGTGCCTCTTTTATCATGCTCCCGACTGAGCTCGCGTTTTCAAGCAACACGACTTCGGTGATGTACTCCTGAAGGTTAAAACTCTCGATCAGATCGCCCTCTGAACGGCGGTCCGGGATCATCCGAATCCCGATGGTCAGCATATAGACCATTCCGATTACAAATAAAACGAGTCCTATCGGCGCAATCTCAAACATCGAAAACGCCGGCTCACCCGATTCTTCCGCTATGGAGCTGACGAGAATGTTCGTCGATGTACCGATTAGCGTACAGATCCCGCCGAACATCGACGCAAACGACATCGGCATCAAGAGTTTGGAAGGACTTGCCTTAATATCTTTGGCGACTCCCAAGAGGATTGGGATAAAGATCGCCACGACCGGCGTATTGTTTATGAAAGCCGAGAAGAAACCGACAAATACAGCTATGCTGATCAGCCCGAGCCAATAATTCCTGACAAAAATCTTTGAGGTGAGTTTGCCGAGGTAGGAGACGGCACCGGTCCTGAAGAGAGCGGCGCTTATGATGAACATCGCGGCAACGGTTATCGTCGCCTTGTTGCTAAAGCCGGATATTCCCTGATCTGGTGTGATTACGCGGGTGACCAAAAGGATCGACATGATCACGACCGCGATGACATCGACCGAGAGTTTCTCGGTCGTAAACAATACTACGGCGCAGATTGCGACCGCTATAACGAGTATTATTTCCGGTGTCACAATGTCGTCTCAGCTAAAGATTTCCCGACTCGAGTATCTAGCGACAAGCCAGGGGACTGCGGGGTTTTTCAGACTCCTGTTGACGCTAGGCACCCCACTTCAAACAAGCATCTGTCGGATACAAGTAAGCCCCCGTCAGGATAAACTCTGCCGGGGACTCGAAATCGCGGACGATTCGAACAACGCATGTCCAAATTCAAGCAAAATTAGAACTACTCGGTTATGTGTATGTCCTCAGTCTTATTTACTCTTTTAGTGAGAAACATAACTCCGAAAACGATCGTCAAAATAACGAAGAGGCCGCTTACCGCAAACGAAATTGTACTTGTATCCTCCCGTATCGAATAAATCATGTACCCCGCAATCAAGGCACAGACGACCGCTAATAGCCCGAACAACATATTCATATTTTCCTCCAAGATAAACGGTGACGCCAACCGAATACAGAAGTTCAGCTGCGATCTTAATTTAACCGCCAGAAAGTCTTCTATCAAAATTCCGATTCGGGAGAAGTTTACTCTTTTTTGACAAAAAAGTGAAGATTATTTCTTTTTATTACCTCAGAATCTGGTCGATCGCAGCTGTAACCTGGTCGACCGTAACTTCAATAATACACTTCGGATCGCCGTACACGCTGCATATGTCACCGGGACACGGCTGGCACTCAAGCGGGGTAAAAACAACCCTGTGCGGGGCGTCGGTCCATGGACCCCATTGATCTCTGTTGGAAGAGCCA
>JAOTWT010000155.1 GCA_029862725.1 Acidobacteriota bacterium
GTTTTCGAACGCGTTCGATAATGGCGGGCGTCGTCAAACCTACCCGGCGGCCGAGCTCGGCGAAGCTCAGGCGGGCGTCTTTTTGGAGTTCAACAAGGATTTTCCAGTCTATTTCATCGAGGTTCATAATTATTCAAAGTTCAGAGTTCAAAGTTCATAGTTGAAATTTCAGAGACTATGGAAACGGCGTGAGTGGCGTGTTTATGACTTCCATTTGGCGGCGGCATCGGTCGCAAAAACTTCAAATCAAGAAAAAAGTAGCGATCTGCGCAGAATCAGTTAGGTTTCCACTTAGAACGCCGAAACATCAAATCTCACAAACTTCCACTCAACAATTTACATATTAAACAAAAAGCTATCAACTGCTTAACAATCTAAAGGAGTTGAAATCAAAAAACAAAAGACGCCCATTCAAACTTCCGGCTTAATAGCATAAAATATGTTGATAGTCCTATTTGAATCGCTTATTCAACCGAACCGGAGAAATATTAATGGTCACAGACACCCTTTTGACTTCAAAACCCGACAGCATTGAAACCTTTACCATCGAAGCAGCCGACTTACCTGCGTTTGAGGACATGCCGTTTGAGGATATCGAGGAGCTTCCTCTCGAACATCCGGGTGCTAAAGATCCTGTCTATCGCGAACGGCGGGATTACATTGCAAGCCTCGCCAAGAAATTTCGGGAGACCGGTGAGATCACCGATGTCGATTACACCGAAGAAGAACAGGATGTCTGGAGATTTGTTGCCTCGGAATTGGAGGAGCTTCATCAGGAAAAAGCTTCTCCTTTCTATTTGAAGGCAAAGAAAAACCTCGGAATACGCAATGACAGAATTCCGCAATTGACGGAGATGAACAAGCGATTACGGGATACGACCGGATTCAGGCTCGCCCCGGTTGAAGGCCTTGTCAACACACGTGCGTTCCTCAGCTGGCTGTCATGGCGGGTAATGCTTTCGACGCAATACATTCGTCATCATTCACGTCCGGGTTACACGCCGGAGCCGGACATTGTTCACGAAGCGATGGGACATATCCCGATGTTTACTAACCCCGCATTTTCGGACTATTCGCAGACTATCGGGCATGCCGCTCGGCTTGCGACGGATGACCAGATCAGACAGCTGGGCAATCTCTATTGGTATACGGTTGAGTTTGGATTGGTCGAAGCGGAGGGCGAGATAAAAGCCTACGGGGCTGGGATTCTGTCGTCGTTCAGGGAAATGAAACACGCGTTTTCGGATGAGGCGGAAAGGCGCCCGTTCGTACTCGAGGAGGTGATCGAACACGATTTTACATACTCGAACCTGCAGCCGGTCTTTTATGTCGTTCCTTCATACGATTTCCTGAAGAAGGAAACGAGGCGTTATATCGAGACGATGATGTAAGCGCTGGGCTAAATGGATGCAGCGATTCTCGTCCCGGTTGAACTATTTACCAAGAAGATATTTGAAATCCGTGGGCAGAAGGTAATGCTGGATAGTGATCTGGCAGAACTCTATGGAGTGAAAACCAAAGTATTCAACCAATCGGTCACTAGAAATCAAAACCGGTTTCCTGAGGATTTCAGATTCCGATTGATATCCGATGAATACGATCTTTTGAAGTCACAAATTGTGACCTCAAAGAAAGGGCGCGGGGGCAGGCGATATTTGCCCTATGTCTTTACCGAACAGGGTGTGGCGATGCTTTCGGGGGTACTGAATAGCGATCGCGCAATTGAGGTCAACATTGGAATCATGCGGGCGTTTGTTGGAATGAGAGCGATTATGTCGTCCAATGACGAGATAAAACAGAAGCTGGCGGAGATTGAGGCTCAGATTGGTGAGCATAGCGAGCATTTCAGAAAAGTTTTCGGCGCCTTACGGCTGCTGATGGAACCGAAATCAAGAGATCAGACACAAATCGGATATATTAAAAACAAGAAGTAACTATTTATACGAGGCGATTATCATGACAGATCAAAACCCACTTGGATTAAAGAAAATACATCACGTCGAATTTTTTGTAGGAAACGCAAAGCAGGCGGAATTCTATTACCGCAATGCTTTTGGTTTTTCGCGACTCGCTTATTCGGGACTAGAGACCGGCAACCGAGAAACGACATCTTATGTTCTAAATCAGAGCAATATAAACTTCGTGTTGACGACGCCCCTGAGCGACGATCACTTCGCGGCCGAACACATACGCAAGCATGGCGACGGTGTGCGCGATATCGCTTTTTTTGTCGAAGACGCGGATCATGCGTTTAACGAAGCAGTTAAACGGGGTGCCGTCGCTGTCGACGAGCCATATGACTGGAAAGATGAGAATGGAACCGTAAGACGTGCCTCGATCAAGACTTACGGCGATACGATTCATTCTTTAATTTCGTATAACACAAACAACGGACACAATTACTCTGGACCCTTCCTGCCCAACTTTACCGAACAAAAAGTCGAAGGCGATCCGGTTGGAATAATGCTCGTCGATCATATAGTCGGCAATGTCGAGCTCGGGAAGATGACCTACTGGTGCGACTATTACCGCGATGTGATGGGTTTCGAGCGCTACATCACTTTTGACGACAAGGACATTTCAACCGAGTATTCGGCGCTGATGTCAATCGTCATGTCCGACGGCCAGCACAACATCAAATTCCCGATCAACGAACCGGCACAAGGTAAAGGCGGCAAGAGCCAGATTCAGGAATACATCGATTACTACAAAACGGCGGGCGTCCAGCATGTCGCTTTGCTCTGCCGCGACGTCATGCACACCGTCCAAAAGCTGCAGGACAACGGCGTCGAGTTTTTGCGTGTGCCGGATATTTATTACGATGAGCTTCCTGACCGGGTAGGTCCGATCGACGAAGATATCGACGAATTAAAACGCCTCGGTATCCTGGTAGACCGTGACGACGAGGGCTATCTGCTTCAGATCTTTACAAAGCCTGTCGAGGACCGACCGACCGTGTTTTATGAGATCCTCCAGCGAAAGGGCTGCAAGGGATTTGGTAAGGGCAACTTCAAAGCCTTGTTTGTTTCGATCGAGGAAGAGCAGAGGCTGAGAGGGAATCTCTAGAGCGGTGGGCCGAAGATAAGTGACACATGGTCAATGGTCAGTGAAAAGATAAATGACAAGTAAAGAATCTTACATGAGCGGTTTCGGTAACGAATTCGCGACCGAAGCGGAAAAGGGCGCGTTGCCGATAGGCCGTAATTCGCCTCAGAAAGTGCCGATGGGCCTTTATGCGGAGCAATTCACCGGCACTGCATTTACGGTTCCCCGTGCGTTCAACAAACGGACCTGGACCTATCGCATCAGGCCATCCGTTCTCCACAAGCCTTTCGAACCGGTGCCTCATGCGCTTCTCAGAACCTCTCCTTTCGGCGACGCCGTCATTACACCGAACCAACTCCGGTGGAACGCGTTTCCGATTCCCGAAGAACCAACGGACTTTCTCGA
This sequence comes from Acidobacteriota bacterium, assembly GCA_029862725.1. Taxonomy (GTDB): domain Bacteria; phylum Acidobacteriota; class Blastocatellia; order Pyrinomonadales; family Pyrinomonadaceae; genus Aridibacter. The sequence continues at coordinate 3,451 of JAOTWT010000155.1, forward strand.
AGGCCTGGTTACGATCGCCGGAAACGGTGATGCTCACACGCAGACCGGAATCGCGATCCATATCTTTGCCGCAAACAAGGATATGACAAACCGTTTTTTCTACAATGCTGACGGCGAACTGCTTGTAGTTGCAGAAAAGGGCCGCGTGACCTTTGCTACCGAGCTCGGCGTGATCGAAATCGAACCCGGTGAAATCGCGGTGTTGCCGAGGGGGCTGAAATTTAAGGTAACCCTTCCCGACGGAAAAGCGCGCGGATATGTTTGCGAGAATTACGGATCGCTTTTCAGGCTGCCCGACCTTGGACCGATCGGCTCAAACGGGCTCGCAAATCCGAGAGACTTCGAAACTCCCGTTGCAAGTTATGAGGAACGCGAAGGCGATCTGGAGCTTTACGCCAAATACGGGGGCGGGCTCTGGAAAGCGGGAATCGGCCATTCACCTCTCGATGTCGTCGCCTGGCACGGCAACTACGTTCCCTACAAATATGATCTGAGGAAATTCAATACGATCGGTTCCATTTCATTTGACCACCCCGATCCCTCAATTTTTACCGTTTTGACATCGCCAAGCGCGGAAACCGGCGTCGCGAACTGCGACTTCGTCATTTTCCCGGACCGATGGCTCGTGATGGAAGACACCTTCCGGCCGCCTTGGTACCACCGCAACACGATGAGCGAGTACATGGGCCTGGTTTATGGACGCTACGACGCGAAAGAGGAGGGATTTGTGCAGGGCGGCGGCTCTTTGCACAACCAAATGTCGGCGCACGGTCCCGATGCCGAGGGGTTTGAGAAAGCTACGAACCAATCGATGGAACCGCAGAAGCTTTCCGATACGCTCGCATTTATGTTCGAATCCCGGTACGCGATCCACCCGACCCGTTTCGCGATCGACAGTGAGGCGCTTCAATCCGATTATCAGTCCTGTTGGTCAGGACTCCGTAAACACTTCAAAAAGTAAAGAATGCATCATTGATTGACTAATTGATTGATCGATTGAGGGCTGCGAACTCCGTTTTTCATTCGCCAATATTCATTTCACGTTTTTCCGTGTTCATTTTGCATTTTCTACTCTCCGTTTTTCATTAAGGCACTGGCGTCCCGCCGGCTATAGTCTTAAACTAGATACCGATGTCGAATGCGATAAAAGAATCAGTAAGAGTTCTCCTTTCAGGGATTATCGATTACGCCGGACTTTTTCCTCCGTCGGGTTTGTCGATGACGGAGGCCGTAGTCAACTACGCCAAGTACAAGAACAGCAATTACAACTGGATGCTCGGTAGGTTTGTAGTTCCGGTTGAGGGAATATGGGAATTTACCGAGAATGCACGCGACTTTTTTTCGCGTGACAGCAAGGGAATCTGGCGGCTGAGCGTTCTGGCGAGCAAGGACATACACGAGACCGTACGGGCGGTGGAGGATTTTAACGCGAATTTTGCGCCCGGCGCGGTGATCGATTCAATTGAGCTTAAGGTCTCTGATTCCACTTCTATAGTTAAGGCGGCGGACGCGATACCCGATTCGTTTACGAATTATTTCGAGATCCCGATCGGCGCCGAATTGGGTGAACTCGTTTCCACCCTCGCCTCGAAAAAACAAAGGGCCAAGATTAGAACCGGCGGAGTAACACCCGAACAGTTTCCAACCAGCTCAGAGATAATCAGGTTTATACGAACCTGCATGGCGGCAAACATACCGTTCAAGGCGACGGCCGGGCTGCATCACCCGATCAGGTGTTTTAAGCCCCTGACATACGAACCAAACGCGCCAAAGGCAACGATGCACGGATTTCTAAACCTGTTTATGGCGACGGGTTTTGCGCGCGACGGTTTTAAGCCGTTGGTGCTCGAGGAAGTGCTCGAAGAAGAGTTCGAAGAGGTGTTTGAGTTTGACGATAACGGCGCCTCTTGGCAAAAAAAACATTTTTTGAGCCTGATCCTGTTGGCGAACCTCCGTGAAAAAGGCGCGGTTTCATTCGGGTCATGCTCATTTGAGGAACCGATCGCAGAACTTGAGGAGATTGGGATACTCTGATCATTTACCACTTATCAACTATCACTAATCTTTGGAATTCACGAATTAATTTGATCCCTAACCACGGTCCATGGATTACTGACATTGGCCGGTTCGAATGACATAAGACGATGCACAATATTAACGAAACACATAACAAAGACCTTGAGAGCTGGATAGAATCGGCGAACGAACCGGAAAGCGACTTCCCGATACAGAATCTGCCGGTATGCCAATACCTCGAAGCGGGCGAAAAGAAAATCGGCGTCGCGATCGGCGACTCGGTCCTGGACTTTGAGGCGTTCTTCAACACGGCTCTTGCAAAGGGTGGCGAAAAAGTTGATATGGCTTTGGCTGTCGACTCGAATGTAAGAATCGCACTACAGGAAGCTCTCGGAGAGAACACGAACGAAGAAGCAAAAACACTCATCGGTGAGCATTTGCTAAGGAAACAAAGCGACCTGGAGTATGTAAAACCCTTTCATATTCACGATTACACCGATTTTTACTGCTCGATATATCACGCGACGAATGTCGGAAGAATTTTTCGCCCCGAGAACCCGCTGCTGCCGAACTACAGGTATGTTCCGATTGGTTATCATGGCCGTTCGTCGTCGATCGTAATGTCCGGTTCGGATGTTGTCCGCCCGAAAGGGCAAAACCGCTCGGACACCGAAAACCCTCCAGTCTACATACCTTCTAAGGCTCTAGATTACGAAATGGAAGTCGGCTTCTTCGTCGGCAGCGGAAACAAACTCGGCGAAACGATCCCGATTTCAAAAGCCGAGGAGCACATATTTGGTCTCTGCCTCGTAAACGACTGGTCCGCCCGGGACATACAAGGATGGGAAGCTCAGCCGCTCGGACCTTTCCTGGGCAAGAGTTTTGCGACGACCATCGCGCCTTTTGTGGTTCCTCTGGAGGCCCTCGCTCCCTTCCGCGTTCCCGAGTATGACCGCGGCGACGAACCTGGGCCGCTTGAATACCTTAAAAACGATATCAACAGCAAAAAAGGCGGTATCGATATGAAGCTGGAGGTCTATATTGCTTCGAAGCAGATGCGTGACGAGAACATAGAGCCGCATCTTCTGAGCCGTTCAAATCTAAAGGATCTTTACTGGACGATCGGTCAGATGCTCACGCACCACGCATCGAACGGCTGCAACCTCAACCCCGGCGACCTGATCGCGACCGGAACAGTCTCCGGCAATGAGAACGACGAGAAAGCCTCCCTCCTCGAAATCACAAAACGCGGCAAAGAGCCGTTTGAACTCCCGACCGGGGAAACACGCCGCTTTTTGGAGGACTACGACGAAATTATCATGAAGGGCTTTTGCGGACGCGAAGGCTATCGGCGAATCGGTTTTGGAGAATGCCGCGGCGTCATTCTGCCGGCAAACTAGAGGCGTTTAAAGATCAGCGCGGGCGAGCGAGGCGCAAGCCCCTGGGTGATAGCCAAACAAAATTCTTTGTTATCTGATTCAGCATCTGAGAAATCGAGACATTTTATGTAAG
>JAOTWT010000156.1 GCA_029862725.1 Acidobacteriota bacterium
CCGCCGTGCTTCAAAATCTCGACCCCACCAACGCCGTTCCGAATGGATTTATCGGGCGTACAATTATCGACCCGAATTCGACGAATACCGCGTATGTCGCGATCGCCGATTTCGGAGTCAACAATGTCTACAAAACTACCAACCTAAACGCTTCTCCGCCAACCTGGACAGCCGCCAACGGCTCCGGCGGGACTGCAATCCCGCAGGTCCCGGTAAGTTCGTTTGTAGTCGACCCGCAGAATTCCAACAACCTTTATGCGGGTACCGATATCGGCGTTTATGCTTCCACCGATGGTGGAACAAGCTGGGCTCCTTTTGGAACAGGACTTCCGAGAGCCGCGGTGTTCGGAATGTCAATCGTCAACGGTCCGCCCCGGAAACTGAGAATTGCGACTCATGGCAAGGGGATGTATGAAATTCCTCTTTCCAGCACAGCGTCGGCGACATTCGACTTCGACGGCGACGCGAAGACCGATATCTCGATCTTCCGACCGGCACCCGGCGAATGGTGGTATCTGAGGTCTTCGGACGGCGGCAACGCCGCCTTCCAGTTTGGTTCGGCTACGGACACGATCGTGCCGGCCGACTACACCGGCGACGGCAAGACCGACATCGGCTTCTTCCGCCCGTCTTCGGGTGAATGGTTTATCCTGCGCAGCGAGGATTCATCGTTTTACAGCTTCCCGTTCGGGGGCTCGGGCGACATACCGGCGCCGGGCGATTACGACGGCGACGGGCAGGCCGATCCGGCCGTCTTCCGTCCCTCTTCGGCGACCTGGTTTATCCTCAACTCGGGAGGAGGAACAACTATCACCACCTTTGGCGTAAACGGCGACCTGCCGGTCGTCGAGGACTACGACGGTGATGGAAGTGACGATATCGCGATCTTCCGTCCGTCTGTCTCGGAGTGGTGGATCAACCGGAGTCAGGAAGGTTTGACTGCTTTTCAGTTCGGCTCAGGCGGCGACAGGACGGCACCGGCCGACTACACCGGCGACGGCAAGGCGGATGTGGCTTTCTTCCGTCCCTCTTCGGGAGAATGGTTTATCTTGCGGAGCGAGGACACTTCCTTCTTTGCCTTCCCGTTCGGGGGCCCGGGCGACATACCGGTGGCGGGCGACTACGACGGCGACGGGCAGGCCGATCCGGCCGTCTTCAGGCCCTCGGACAACACTTGGTACAAGCTCCAGTCGACGAACGGTTTTGAGGCCATTGGGTTCGGTGCGACGGGCGATGTCCCGCTCCCGAGTGCCTACGTCCGGCCCTAGTTCAAGGTTCAAAGTTCAAAGTTCAAGGTTCAAAGTCTGTTAATCCGGGCTTTGAACCTTTTTTTGTTGACCCGTTTAGAGCAACGCTTCGCGTTGCAGATCGGGCGACGTTTAGAGCAACGCTTCGCGTTGCAGATCGGGCGACGTTTAGAGCAATGCTTCGCGTTGGCAGATCGGGCGACGTTTAGAGCAACGCTTCGCGTTGCAGATCGGGCGACGTTTAGAGCAACGCTTCGCGTTGCAGATCGGGCGAAGCCCGATAATACGATCCGATAAACACTCTATCCGTCGTGCTCCGCACGACATTGCAACGCCAAGCGTTGCTCTAAACGATTCACGATTCACCCTGTTTTCATGGCACTTTTTTTTTGACCGCTCCATCTGGTTTTTGTTAATCTTTAAATAGGCCGTCCCCCCGGCTTCCCGCAGATTTTATTGCCTTCCTTTTTTTAAACGTTTAGAATCGAGATCCAAGATGAATCGAAGTATAAGAGAGTTCGTACCTGCATTGCAGGAAGAACCCGCTGTGACGGGTTCTGGCATGCCGTCTGTTGACGACCCGCAATTTCTGACAAACCGCGAACTCAGTTGGCTGGAGTTTAACCGCCGTGTCCTTCAGCAGGCTCTTGATGATTCTGTTCCCCTGCTCGAGCGGCTTAAATTCCTTTCGATCTTTTCGACCAATCTCGACGAGTTCTTTATGATCCGGGTATCCGGTCTTAAGGAACAAATCGCCGAAGGAGTTCATAAGCTCTCGCCTGACGGAATGAACGCGGCCGATCAGGTTAAGTCGATCCGACAGGTGCTGCGGCCGATGCTCGTGGAGCAGATGATGTGTCTGAATGAGGACATCATGCCGCTGCTCGAGTCCGAAGGTATACTGATTCAGAGCTATTCCGATCTGAAGAAAGGGACGCAGAAAGAACTCGACGAATATTTCCTTCGGGACGTATTTCCAATTCTAACGCCCCAGGCCGTGGACGAGAGTCATCCGTTTCCCTATATTTCCAATCTCAGCGTCAATATCGGGATGATGGTGGCGCCGGACACTAGCATTGATCACGGCAAGATCTCGCATCTTTTTTCGGTAAGCCGCTTTACACGTATAAAGCTACCTGCAACGGTCGATCGCCTCGTGAGAATAGATAACGGCAACAAATCTCATTTCGTCGCGCTAAATGAAATTGTGGCCGCCAACGCGATACACCTGTTTCCGAACATGGTTACATCTCAGGCTTCTCTTTTTCGTTTAACAAGGGATGCGGATATTGAGATCCGGGAAGACGAGGCGGGCGATTTGCTGCGTGTCATGGAACAGGAACTGCTCCACCGACGACGATTCAGCTTCCCTGTAAGGCTCGAAGTGGCCTCCTCGATGCCGGAAGAGATGATATCTTTGATCGCGGGTTCGACCGGTCTTACAGATCACGATGTTTACAGGATAGACGGATTTTTGAATATTCCGGACCTGATGTCGCTTTACAGCCTGAACCGGCCTGATCTCAAAGAAGCACCGATTTCCTACTCTATACCCGAGTCTCTAAAACATACGGAAAACATCTTCGAGGTCCTCAAGAAACAGGATGTGCTTGTCCACCATCCCTATACCAGCTACTCCACGATCCTCGATTTTCTAGAGGCGGCAGCCATCGACGAGGATGTCCGGGCGATAAAGATCTGCCTTTACCGCACGGGGAAGGACTCGCCGGTGGTTGAGTCTCTAGTTAAGGCTAGCCGCAACGGTAAGCAGGTCGCCGCACTGGTCGAATTAAAGGCTCGTTTTGACGAGGAGAACAACATCGAATGGGCGCGGCAGCTTGAAAGTGAGGGTGTTCACGTCATCTACGGAATGCTCGGCCTTAAGACACACTCAAAGGTCGCTCTCGTGATCCGCCGGGAAAATGACGTTCTGCGGAGATACGTTCATATCGCGACCGGTAATTACAATCCCGTTACAGCGCGTCTCTACACTGATCTCGGTATTCTAACATCCGATGAAGAACTTGGCGCCGATGCATCTGATCTGTTCAATTTCCTTACAGGATATTCGTACAAAACTAAATATAAACAGCTCTTAGTTGCACCGATCGACCTTCGGGAACGCATGATCGAGTTGATCGACCGCGAAACAAAAAACAAGACCGACGGCAAAAAAGCGCGGATCATCGTCAAGATCAACAGCCTGACCGATGAAAAAATCGTCCGCGCCTTATATCGGGCCTCGCAGGCCGGCGTTGAAATTGATCTGATCGTTCGCGGCATCTGCGTCTTAAAACCCGGTATCGAAGGCCTGTCGGAAAATATCCGTGTGGTCTCGATTGTCGGACGTTTTCTCGAACACAGTCGTGTATTTTATTTCGCAAACGGCGGAAACCCCGAACTTTTTATCGGAAGCGCCGACTGGATGCACCGAAATCTGGATCGACGGGTAGAAGCCGTAACGCCGATCAAGGACCCGCAACTGGTTAAATACCTGCTCAAGAATGTGCTTGGGGCTTATCTTGCAGACAACTGCAACTCGCAGATTCTCACGAGCGACGGTGAATACAAGCAGCGTGCGGCAACCGAGGATACTCCTGCATTTGATGCGCAGATGTATTTTGTATCGCACGATAATTAGTCCTATATCATCGAAATCGGCTGAAAATTGAGACCGATCTCTGCACCCCACGATATCCATTCTTTCGAATAAAATCCGTATTCTCGGAAACCAATCAGGTTTAGACACAATAGATAGATTCGAAAATAGGTATTTTTTCGACTTTATAGGACTTACTGTTGTCAAAGCGTATATCCTCGCTTGTTCGGCGGTTTCGCAGGGAACACAAGTCGCTGCGTCCCAGACTAAATTATTGGCTCAATTCGCCTAAAGGCGTATTTATTCATCTGTTTCGGACACTGTAGTAAATAGGGAGACTCTCTCACCAGGTACGGGAGAGCAAGGATTTTAGGCCCTGTTCGAACAAGATCAATTGCGTTCATGCTTTTCGGTATCAAATTTGCAGGGTTCGCACTTAACAATCACAGGAGGAAGTGCATGGCTCGAAGAGATTCTACGCGTAATACGTTTATTTCAGCATCCTTTGCACTGTTTTCATTTTTGATAATCCTAGTGTCGGCCGTTGCAATCAATGCACAAGAATTCGTACCGACATCGGAGGAATCAACGGCAAATCCGACGCCAAAAAGCGAACAGATGCCGAGGAAGACTCCCCTACCGGACGTAGCCTCTGATCCGACAGCGGGAAAATCAAAGAATCTCGAGATCGAGTTTGTTAAAGATGCTCCCGGAGTAATTGTAATAAAGTCAGGTGGTAAGACTTACCGAGTCGATTCTAACGCCAAAACATTCACTGAAATCCAAAACGAAGGGCCGACCCGGGATTCGCGGGCAGATGAAACACCCGCAGAAGCATTGGCGAGAGATTCGGAAAAGACACTACAGGATGACTCTGAGGAAGAAGATCCTTTTTTTTACGAGCCAGGTGACGAACCTTTTGATTACCGTTTGATCAATATCCCAACCCCTAAGATTGTGCCCAAAGGAAGCTGGAATCTTTCTTTTTCGCATCGATTTTCACAGCCCATTCACCCGATTAGTGAAAGTGCTGAGAACCTTCTTGGTTTTGACAGTTTTTCCGTATCCTCTTTTGGTGTTACATACGGCATAACCGACAAGCTTTACGTATCAGCCAGCCGCTCGCCGGTGTGCAGAAGGGGACTCTGCAAGACAATCGAATTGGGCGCGGGCTACCACTTTACAGACCAAAGCGAATCATCGCCTTTAGGGCTTTCGGTTTTCGGAAGTGTAGAAGGTGATATGAATTTTTCGCAGGATTACACGGTCAATTTCCAGCTTATGGTTTCACGAAGAGTTGGAAAACGGGTTCATCTTTTCTTTTCGCCCGCGGCTCACCTGTTTTCTAATGGCGGCGGGAGATTTGACCCACGGCCTGAGGACTTCTTCCCGCCAGCTCCAATTGCAAACATGTTTAACCAGCCTAAGCATGGCGCCTCATTTGGATTCGGTGCGGCGGTGGCTGTTACCCCGACGTTGCTCGGGACGTTTGAATTTGTTCCGCGAACGGGTTTCAAACTCGGACGGGTTACGCCGGTCTTTGATCAGTCATTCAACATAACGGGATTTGATATTAGGTCCAAACCCACAATCGGATTCGGTGTGCAAAAGAACGTAGGTAACCATTCGTTCGCACTCACATTTTCGAACACTCAGACAACCACAACAAGCAGGTACAATTCGAGCAATCTGCTTTTCTCTCCGCGGCGTTTGGCGATCGGATTTAATCTGTTCAGAAGGCTCTGAAACTGGGAAGCACGAAACTATGAGAAGCAATATGCAGCCGCTATTGTTGAAATCACTGGCGATCCTCCTGTTCTTATTCATTGGACTCATCTACGCTTTCCCCGGCGAATTGCAAACCGCCGCCCATGGCGTGAAGACTCAGCGATCCGGCGCGGCAATTTACGCTTCCTCATGTACCAGTTGCCACGGGGCCGATGGCAGCGGCAATACAAGGCGCGGAAAACGCAAAGGAGCAAAGGACCTAAGGAAAAGCCGGATCAGCACGGCACGCGGAATCAGCATCATTACAAATGGGAAGGGGAAAATGCCTGCATTTGAGAGCACTCTATCGGCACAAGAGATAAGCCGCGTCAACACATTTGTTAGAGGGTTAAGAACAAATTAGTAACCAAACTGAAAATGCAGCGATGAATGGTGATCCAAACGGAGATGATAATATGAAGAGCAAGAACCTGAAGGCTTTGAAATTTTTTGCAGTGACCGCCGCATTTGCGGTTGGCATGTTCGCCATACTAAACAACCTTCAATCGCATGGTACTGTCTCAGCCAATGCGAGTGGACCACCACCATCCCATACCGCCGCACCGGGAGAACAGTTTTGCGTTGCTTGCCATATCGGCGGGGAACTTAAGGAATCGAAACAGTCTGTCGGCGGAAACGGTATTACGATATCCGGCGTGCCGGCAGAATATGCTTTAGGTGCCTCATACGTAGTTTCGGTGACGATCCAAGACAATATCAATCCGACGATGTTCGGTTTTCAACTTACTGCAATCGATTCGACTGGGTCAACCCCGGGCATCTTTGCCCTTACACATCTGCCCGGTCAGATGCAGATCCTAAACGGCCTTCCCCCGCTACAGGCTCGTACATATGTGGAACATACTGCTGCTGGCACAGTTCCGGTCGTGAACGGAAGCAAGACATGGCAGTTTACTTGGACTGCACCGACGGTGAATGTCGGCCCAATCACCCTTTATGCGGCCGGCAACGCCGCCAATCAAAACGGAATAGAAACAGGCGACAATATTCATCTTACAAATTTCACAACACAACCCGAGCAAACTCAGGCAGATCCGGCCCGATTCGACTTCGACGGCGACGCGAAGACCGACATATCGATCTTCCGTCCGGCACCCGGCGAGTGGTGGTATCTGAGGTCTTCGGACGGCGGCAACGCAGCCTTCCAGTTCGGCGCCTCGACCGACACGATCGTCCCTGCGGACTATACCGGCGATGGCAAGACCGACATCGGCTTCTTCCGTCCGTCTTCGGGTGAGTGGTTTATCCTGCGCAGTGAGGATTCATCGTTTTACAGCTTCCCGTTCGGGGGCTCGGGCGACAT
>JAOTWT010000282.1 GCA_029862725.1 Acidobacteriota bacterium
ACGAAAAGATCGTCAAATACGGCCAGCGGAAAATCGGCACCGATATGGCTGTTCCGGACAGGATGTTCCCGCAGTTTCTTAAGTTTTACCGAAATATTCTCGATCAAAGCGGGATCGAATCGGTAATTTTCGGGCACATCGGCGACAATCATTTGCACGCTAACCTGATTCCCAAAAATGAGGAGGAGGCCTTGAGAGCACGGCACATTTACGGGCGTTGCATCGCCCAGGCGATTATGTTCGGCGGGACCGTTTCGGCCGAACACGGCATCGGAAAGCTTAAATCGAAGTATTTGTATGTGATGTACGGCGAGAGGTTTATAAATGAAATGGCGGAACTTAAGAAATCGGTTGACGTAAAGAACATATTGAACAGGGGAAATATGTTTGACGAGAGGTTCCTCGTGTTATAGGTTTGTCGGGATTTGGTGTTCATTGACTTCGTACTATTTACCGGGAGATTACATGAAGAATAAGTTTGGTTTGGTGTTGGTTATCGGTGCATTGTTTCTGATCGTGGCGGGCTGCAGTCTCGATTCCATTACGGGCGGAGGCGGTGAATCGGGCGACTCGAGTTCTAAATCGGAAGATGCGAAAAAGGGTTCGGATTCTTCAAAATCGTCCTCATCCTCAGGAGACGTGCTTAATTCCGGAATTCCCGAATGCGACGAATTGGCGCAATATGTCGAGGACAATTCCGAAAAAATCGAGGGAAGCATTGTCGGAAAGGCGATCATGCTGATGTACAAGAACACGATCTTGAAGGCGATCGAAGAGGGTGCAAAAGACATGGACGACGAGCAAAAGAAAAAAATGGGCGAGACATGCGCCAAAACGCTGAAGGAGTTGAAGGAGAGTCAGGAATAGCCAGGATTTGCGATTTTTTAAAAGGACCGTCTGAAAAGGCGGTCTTTTTTTGACGCTGCGTGCTTGGGAAAAGCGAACTCACCGGCGCTGTTTGCCCGTGATTATCAAGGCCGATACAATAGACAGATCCTAGAGAAAGAAGTTTACGAACAAATATGATCCAAGCGGTACTTTTTGATTTTAACGGTGTAGTTATCGACGATGAACGCATCCAGATGAAGGCTTACCAGGAAGTGTTTTCCGGCAAGGGGATCGAACTCACCGAGGAAGATTACTTCGATTGCCTCGGAATGAGCGACCCCGTTTTTGTAAAAACTATTTTTGAAAAGAGCGGCCGGGCTGCGTCGAGTGACGAGATTGCCGCGGCAACTGCCGAGAAAACGAAGAAATGGAAGGAAGCGGTCGATGCGGGAATTCCTCTTTTTGAAGGAATCGAGGATTTTATAAAGCGTTTGCAAACCGAATTCACGCTTGGGCTTGTAAGCATGGCGTGCCGAAAGGAAATCGATCATATTCTCAAATCGACGGGTCTCGATGTGTGTTTTGAGACGATCGTCAGCTCGGAAGACGTGCCCACCACCAAACCGGACCCGGCGTGTTACCGCGAGGGTTTCCGGAGGGTAGATCTGGCGGGGGTCGCAAAAGGAAATAGCCCGATCACCCGGCGCCAGTGCGTCGTGATCGAAGACAGCCCGGCGGGCGTCATATCGGCGAAAAGCGCAAGGCTCAAAGCCCTCGGCGTCACAAATACAGTTGACGCAGGTGCTTTGCGGGATGCCGGGGCCGATGCGGTAACTGCGAACGTCAACGACTGGAACGCCGAGTCCTTCCGTCGTGTCTTTTAGATAACCATTTCGAAAATAATATGGCAGAACATGCGATCTCCGCCGAAGAAGCGGGAAAACATCCGGCCGTCTGCGCCGCCTATATCGTCGAGGGAATATCGAACGCCGACGCGAAGAGCAGTGCTACGGAAGCGGTTGTCGGACACTTTTTGTCGGTCGACGATGTAGATTCGGCGGCTGCATTCGCCGATGCTCTCGAGGACCCGTTTACCCGGGACCGGCTTTTGCTGGCGGTAATCGCAAAATGCATCGAGCTCAAGGACGACAGTTACGCGTTTCAGCTTCTGGAAGCGGTCGAAGAACCGGGTCTTCGCTCGGGCGGGATTGAGGCTGTCGCGCACAGTCTTGCCGGGCGCGGGGATTTCGAAAAGGCCCTGGAAACGGCGAAAGGCCTCGAACATTCATCCGATTCGACTGCCGGAATAGCGATCGCCCAGGCCAAAAACGGTTTGACCGATGCCGCCCTTGAGACCATTGAATCAATCGAGTATTTCAGGGCAAAAGTAAAGGCGTTTATCGAGATCTCGGCCCAGTACCTGGAAAAGAACGAATACGATGAGGCGAAGTTGTGGCTTGCGAAAGCGGGCGACGCAATCCCGGGGGTCGAGTTTGAAGAAGACAGGATCCGGGGGTTGAACGAGATCGCGAACTGCTACCTCGAAGCCGAGGATCGGGAAAGCGCTGCCGACTATTTTCTAAAGGCCTCAGCCGAAGCGGCGAAACTGGACAGCGGACATCGCGATTCTTTCCTCGTTGCGGCGGCTATCGGGCTTCTCAAGTCAGGAAATGTCGAGATTGCGGATGAAACACTCGATCTGGTCGAGGACAAGACGCAGGTCGCATCATGTCTTTTCGGTTTCTCCCGGGTGTACGAAAAGGAAGAACCTGAAGACGCGCGGGAAACGATAGAAGAAGCGCTGGCGATGCTCAATTCCCAGTCCGAGTACGAGATCCGAAGTACAAAAGACCGAAACGAAATGTATGGTGCTGTGGCGGTCCAGTTTCAGAGGGTCGGCCTCACTCAAAGGGCCGTCGAGATTGCTCATGCAAATGTCGATGAAACCGAGCGCAACGGAGCGTTGACCGGGATTGCGCAGATCCTTGTTATGGAAGGGAAGCCGGAAGAATCGGACGAGGTCGCGAAGGGAATCGAACCCGAAAGCGAGATGGTATCGGCGTTAATAGGAATCTCGGACGCGGCCAATACCGTCGGTAACCGCGAATTCGCCTTAAGTTATCTCAGAAAGGCTGCAGAAATGCTCGAAGAAGTCGAGCAGATGATCGCGCGCGCCGCTATTGCCGATCAAATCGCTTTGCGGCTGGATGCCTACGGCGAGAACGACGAAGCTGTTCCGATCGCGCGCAAAAACCTCGAGTTGATTTCGGAGCTTAAGGACGAGAGCGGCAAGGCGAAGGCCCTCGTCCGGCTCGATTCGGTCTACAAAAAACTCGGTATCGAGCCCGATGACCACGACAAATCACTGCTCGCTACGATGGTCCGAAGAGTCGATTGGTAGGTGAAGGATTGGGGTCGGGATGGCGCAACAGCGCGCCTCGCCGTGAGCCCAAAACAAAAAGCCAGGACTAACCGGGGAGGCGCAGAGTTTTGCCAGACTTTCGCTGAGAAATGAGATTATGGCTTGTACTCAGCGCGACCTCTGCGATCAAAGCGTCCCCGCGGTTTGCCCATAATCGTAAAGGCTTAAACGGACGGGAATAGGAAAACGTCACATCGTTCACTTTAGAAAGTCCCTTTTCTTGTCATTTGCAGACGCTCGCGTCCGGATTCGAACTGCAAACGGCCGCCTTCAAGGCATCCAGTTCGACCTTTTGCCTCTCAAGTTCCGATTCTTGCTTTCGAAGCCGTTCGTTTTGATTTTCAATAACCTTGCCCTGGTCTTCGATCTGGGTCTGAAGCGAGCGGTTCAATCCTTCCTGCGAAACGATTTGTTCCTGCTGCTCCTCGATCTGGAGTTGCTGTTCCCGGACAGCATTTACAAGTACGACGCCGATGCGGTCGTATTTTACCCCCTCGACACGGCCGTTCTTTGTCGTCGTCAGAAGCGGTTCGATGTCGTTCACATCTTCCGCAACAAAACCGAGATCGACTGCCCCGCCGTTCGTCCATCTGAATGAAACCGGCTGTAGCCGTCTGACGAGCTCGAGGCCCGTTACAAACGGGTTGACCTCGGACTTGTAACGTATTGAGGACGAGCAGGTTGCGATCTCATTCGAGGCGTTCAGACAAAGTGAGGTCGCGCCTGCTGAGCCGGTCGTACCAATTCGAACGGTGTCGGTTCCGTTTCTTCCAAGTTGGATCGTATTGCTCGCCGTAACTTGAGCACCCGAACCTATAGCCGTCGCAAAATTAACGGAATTGGTGCCGGCATTTGATCCGTATCCCAGGAAAGTGTTGTTGTCGCCATTGTCTGCTGTGTTTCCTGTTTCACCGCCAATATGAACATTTCGATTACCATTTATGTTTTTGGCGCCGGAATTCATACCAAGGAATGTGTTTCGGGTTCCGACCGTGTTTGACTCGCCTGAATAACTTCCAACAAAAGTGTTTAGAATACCCAAGCTGTTTTTTCCTGCACGGGAGCCAAAGAATGAGTTGCCTCCTCCCGTTGTATTTAGCTGACCCGCAAATGATCCGAAAAAGGCATTGGAAGATCCCGTCGTATTGCTGCCGCCTGTGGAATGCCCAAAGAAGGCATTCTGTATCCCCGTTGTGTTGAAAAGTCCGGCCCTTCCGAAAAAGGAATTCTCAACACCGCTGGTATTGCTCATACCCGCTTCACCACCGACGAAAACATTTGCCTGTCCAGTCGTATTAGCGGAACCGGACAGCCGGCCGATAAATAAATTTTGCGTTCCCGGACTGCTCAACATACGGTTTCCGTTGAGATTGTATTGGGTGGCGGCGTTAAAGATGTTCGCCTCTCCGTTGCCGTCGATATTAAAATCGGCACTCGTTTGCTGTCCCGTTCCGTTCTGAATATAGAAAGAGCTGCCTGCGTTGGGATCACGCGAATCTGATAGCCGCGGATCGGTATCCGAGACAAAATTCGTCACGCCGCAGTCGGATATCTCAGAAGAAGCGTTCTGGCAAAGAACGGTCGTGCCGCCTGTTCCCAGTTTTCCGACCCGGACGGTATCGAGCGCATCGCGGCCGAGTTGTACAGTATTGTTTGCCGTAACTGTAGCTCTTGCACCAATTGCCGTAGCGTAGGAGAAATTGCCTGCGCTTACAT
>JAOTWT010000157.1 GCA_029862725.1 Acidobacteriota bacterium
CAGTCCGGTCAGATCATGGCGGCAGCATCGCTTTTGGCCAGGAACAAGAAACCCAGCGACGCCGAGATCAACGCATCGATGAAGGGGATCATTTGCCGGTGCGGGACTTATAACAGGATTCGCGAGGCGATCAAACTTGCCGTAATCAACGGCGGAGGAGGCGAGTAAAATGACAAAAGAAAATTCACTCGACAGACGCTCGTTCCTAAAAACCAGTCTTGCCGCGGGTGGTGCGCTGCTCATTGGCTTCAACCTTCCTCTGCAGTCGCGTGCCGAAAGCCGTATGGGCGCAGGCACAGTAGAAGACCTCGAACCAAACGCATTTATACGCATCTCAAAGGACGGCAGTCTGACGGTCCGCATCGGACAGGCGGAAATGGGGCAGGGCGTTTTGACATCGCTGGCGATGATCGTCGCAGACGAACTGGAAATCGATTGGGAAAATGTTTCATATGAGGCGGTCGGTGCCGATGCCGCGTTCGCAAATCCCTTATTTGGGATGCAGGTGACTGGCGGGAGCACGACGATCCGCGGGTTTTACAATCCGCTCCGTAAGTCCGCTGCGGCGGCGAGAGAAATGATTGTCTCGGCCGCGGCGGCGGAATGGGGCGTAGAGCCCGACGAGTGCCGGGCGGAATCTGGCAAGGTCGCACACGCGGCTTCCGGGCGCAGTGCCGCTTATGGCGATCTCTTCGAACGCGCCGCAACGTTGACGCCTCCGGCCGAGCCAAAACTCAAGGACCCAAAGGACTTTAAGATAATAGGAAAGGATGCGAAGCGTCTGGACAGTGCGGCCAAGTCCGATGGTACGGCCATTTTTGGAATAGATGTGAAGTTGCCCGGGCTTCTTACCGCGCAGATCGTCCGCTCGCCGGTGTTTGGGGGGAAGGTTTCAAAGGTCGATGACAAGGCCGCACTCGCGGTCAAGGGTGTTAAAGCGGTTGTGCCGCTAGGATACGGTGTCGGAGTCGTCGCGGACAGTTTCTGGGCCGCGAGGAGCGGCCGGAGGGCTCTCAAGATCGATTGGGACCTCGGTCCGAATGCCGCTGTTTCGAGCGAAAGCATCTACAAGGATTTCGCCGAGGCGGCCGCAAACGGCAAGGGTAAAGCGGCAAAGAAGTCGGGCGATGCCGCCGGTTCGAAATCAAAGGCTGTGAAAACGGTCGAGTCCGAGTATTTTCTTCCGTTTCTCGCACACGCGACTATGGAACCGCTTAATTTTACGGCCGACGTACGCGCCGACGGTTGCGATGTTTACGGCGGCTCGCAGGCACAGGGATTCGTTCAGATGGTCGCAGCACAGATTACAGGTATGCCACCGGACAAGATCAAGGTCCATCAAACGCTCCTCGGCGGGGGCTTTGGCCGGCGCGCGGAACTCGATTTCGTGACCGATGCCATTCTCTTGTCAAAAGCCGTCGGAAAACCAGTCAAGGTCATCTGGACCCGCGAGGACGACACACAGCAAGACGTTTACAGGCCCGCGTCGTACAGCAGGATATCGGCGGGTCTCGGCGCGGACGGCAAACCTCTTTTCTGGCACCACCGAATCGTCAATTCGTCGATTATGGCGAGAGTTGGGAAGGCTTTTGGCTTCCCGCCTGCCGAAATCGACGATTCGTCGGTTGAAGGGGCGAATGACATCCCGTACGAGATTCCAAACGTACTCGTCGAATGGGTGGAGCAGGAAACTGGCGTGCCGGTTGGTTTCTGGCGTTCGGTCGGACATTCGCATACGGCGTTTGTGGTCGAGAGCTTTCTGGACGAACTCGCTTCGGCCGCCGGCGTTGACCCCTATGAGTTTCGCAAGTCTCTCCTCGAAAAGGACAAACGTAAACTCGCGGTGCTGAATCTCGCCGCGGAGAAAGCCGGTTGGGGTACGAAACCGGCGGCCGGCATCTCGCGCGGTATAGCCATGCATGAGAGCTTCGGGAGTATCGTCGCGCAGGTCGCTGAAGTAAGCGTTTCAAATACCGGCAAGGTCGATGTCCGGCGTGTGGTCTGTGCGGTCGACTGCGGAAGCGTGGTAAATCCCGATACGGTAAAAGCGCAAATGGAAGGGGGTATCGTCTTCGGCCTGACGGCCGCGCTATATGGCGAGGTAGGAATCAAAGACGGCGGTGCGGTCGAGAGGAACTTCAATAACTACAAGATGCTGCGTATCGACGAGATGCCGGCAGTCGAGGTCCACATAATGCCGAGCACCGAAAGCCCCGGTGGCGTCGGCGAACCGGGGACGCCGCCAATAGCACCGGCCGTCGCAAACGCAATCTTTGCGGGAACGGGTAAACGGATCAGGAAGCTGCCGATCGGCGTGATCGGTAAAGGTTGAGGCGGATACACGGGGATACGGGGCATTTGGTATCGAGTACCGAGCGCTGTGTGCTGAGATGTCTCAGTCACCAATCATCGATCTTCAATCAATCGGGGTTGCTGGTTAAGACGACCTTGCCGGTTGTTCGGCGGCCTTCGATCGCCTGATGGGCCTCAACCGCTTTTTCGAGAGGAAATTCCACGACCGATATTTCAAGGTTCCCGGCCCCGTAAGCCGTCATCAATTCGCCTGTAAATGCGGCCATGTTCGCGGGTGTTTCGAGGTTTAGGTTATAACCCTCGACCTTCTGCATCTTGCCCAGGAGCCCAAGCGCCGAAATCTTGAAATCCTCGCCGGTTACCGCCCCGTACACGATCATACGGCCCTTGACCGCCAGGCATTCCATGCTCTTGCTGCCCATTTCGCCGCCGACCATCTCGATGATCATGTCCGCGCCGCGCCCCTCCGTCGCTTCGAGGACCTTTTCAGCCCAGTCGCTCTCGGTATAGTTGATCCCGACATCCATTCCCAGGCCGGCGGCCATTTCCAGCTTTTCCGGAGAACTCGCCGTACCGAGGACGCGCGCACCTTTCTGTTTGGCCAGCTGAACAAGCAGGCTCCCGACCCCTCCCGCCGCGGCGTGGATCAGGATCGTCTGACCCGGTTGTAGGTCCCGGAGGAGACCGACCGCGGTCAGCCCCTGAACCAGCAGCGCCGTGGCCTCACCAAAATCCATACCGTCGGGGATCGGGAAGACCTGGGACGCAGGCGCCGCGGCAAACTCCGCGTAACCGCCTCCCCGCATCATTCCCAGGACCCTTTGTCCCACTTCGATACCAGAGACATCGGAGCCGACGGACTCTACCGTGCCGGCAGCTTCAAACCCGAGTGTGAACGGGAGTTCCGGCGTAAACAGATACTTGCCCTGCCGAAGCATAATGTCGGCAAAGTTTATTCCCGACGCTACCGTTTTGATCAAAACTTCGTCCGGAGCGGGGGCCGGTATTTCGATGTCATCTACACTCAGATGCTCGGTGCCGCCAAATTCATTCAATCTGATCGCTTTCATAATCTCCAACTGCAAATGAAAAAACACGCGGGCCGCAATCTAGTTACCGGCCGCCTCTCCCTGTTCCTCGTCGACCTTTGTATCGATCGCGACTTCGCGCCAGTCGTCGATGTCTTTTTGCACCGCCTGGAGTTTTTCTTCCATTGCCGTCACGGCGTCTTCACCGAGAGGCAGCCGAAGCGGCGGCGTTTCGCTTTCGACCATTTTGATGATCGCCTTGACGCCTTTTACCGGATCGCCGGGTTGCGCACCGTGGTAGTCACCGATGTTGTCGATGCGTTCGGAACTGACGTAATCCGAAATCCTGTTCGACGGCTTAACAAAAGAACGTCCCGCGAAATCGGTACGAAAGCCACCGGGCTCAATGAGAGTGACTTTGATTCCGAGATGACCGACTTCACCTGCGAGCGCTTCCGAGAGGGCTTCGAGAGCGAATTTAGTTGATGCATAGTATCCCGTCGAAGGCCATGAGATTATACCGACGACCGATGACAGGTTTAGAATATGCCCGCTTTTTTGCTTTCGCATGAGAGGCAATACCTCGCGCATGACATTGATGACGCCAAAAACGTTGGTCTCATACTGCCGCCGGATCTGTTCCATTGAAGGCTCCTCGATCCCGCCGCCGAGTCCGTAACCGGCATTGTTGACAAGGAAATCGATCGTGCCGAACGCCTCCACGGCACCGCTGACCGCACTCGAAATGTCTTCCGTTCTCGTAACATCGAGCGTGAAAGCCCTTGCGGTTTCCGGATATTCTTCAACCAGATCTGCAAGCGTGCTTGTATCGCGGGCGGTTGCCGCCACCTTGTAACCCCGTGCGAGCGCCTGCTCGGCCAATTCGCGGCCGAATCCCGTCGAACTGCCGGTTATAAACCATACCCTTTCGTTTTTACTCATGTTGACTCCTGTCTGTTTCTTCTGATTCGTGTTTATCGACTCTACATGGCTGGGGAAGTTTTTTCTATCTATGATTTCTTTTTATTGAGTTCAAGCGTGAACCAGTCGTATTCCGAATATGTCAGAGTTTTACGGGAGAGGTGTTTTACTCCAGGTCGCTGCAGAGCGGGATGCTTGAAAGTACTAAGAAAAACAGCGGCCCGCTCGACAGTTTCGATATTGAAGCGATTAACGCGAATGTTGCCGGCGATTCTGGCGTGGTTGTCGTGACCTATGCGGCAAAAGGAAAAGCAGCGGACGGAACCGGTATTTCGGGCAAGTACCGGATCTCCGGGAACTTTGTCCGCGACCACGGAAAATGGATGCTGATGTCCGCACATGCTACGAGGCTGCCGGATGATCAATAGTGTTTTAAAAAGCTAATAGAGCGCAAGCAGCGATGCATGCGCTCTATTCGGAGTCGGGCCGGTTCGGATTAATAGATGTCGGTGATGACGTTGCTCCAGTCGATCCAGAAATACCTGAGGGTCATGTAGGTATCCAGTTCGTTCTGGTTCTTGATGTCGTAGTCGAAATCGACGAGCATCGTTTCGACTTCCCGCTCTTCGTCCGAATGCTCGTGGGTATCTTCATCGGGCGCGGCAACGATTTCGTAGGTTTCCCGGGCATCGCGTGCCGTCTGATCGCGCAACAAAGCCACTCTTTCGTTTAATAATTTGATCAGTTCGCTTTTCATATCGTTACCTCCCACCCGTTCTAAAAGCAAGACGTATGCCAGAGTCATCATTTGCGGTCTAAGGGCTGTGAAATCAGGTAATTACACTGGAGTAAGGTATTTGCGGAATCGGTCAGAATGATCGATTTTCACCGCATATGGTGAGTGGTGCCGTCTTTCCGGCTTTACGTAAACGTTGAGCAGTGAGCTGTATGCCGCGAGTTGTAAGTTGTGGGCAGTGAGAAATGAGAATACCAAACCCTGAAGCCCGCACACGAACTCCGAACCCTTACACCGGACGATATCTGCAAACCGGGTAGCAAAATGCGCCCCCGATGGTTTAGAATTAAGCAGTGCGTTCTTTTCAATGCATTCCAGCCTCGTAACATTTTTCCCCTTTAATTTTCCACTCGATCAGCGGATGTCGACAAAAAAACCCGAAAACCGAGATTACAGTTCTTTGAACTCGGCCAGGAATGGCGGCGACGGCAAAGACCGCGATATCGCTCCGCTCAAATCATCAGGAGAAAGAAAGTCGAATGAACCTGGAGGCGGCCAACATCCGGGTGACAGTCCGCTTGCAAACTCAAGAGTGAACGATCCCTTGAAAGGAAGCCCAGCGGACTCTTCCGTCTCATTGGAGCCACGATCCGTAGACTCTCCTGAACTTCCGTCTCCAAAAGTTCTTCCGGATAACAGCATCATCGAAATTTCAGGCCCAAAAGCCGCTGAAGACAATCCGTCTTCAACTGGCGAAGACGAATCATGGGCGGAGGAGCTCAAGAAGCGAAAGCAGGCGACGCGGGCAAAGAAAGACTTCGACATTCTAAAGAACGAATCGTGGGTGATCCGCAACGGACATTTTTTGACCTATATCGGTCTCTATCTGTTTTCGATTCTGGTCTTTTTCCGGCCGTACGAACTCGTGCCCGGGCTTGGTTTCCTTGCCGCCACAGCCTTTTATGTCGCCCTCGCCACAGTCTTTTTGTACCTGCCGACCCAGCTTGCGACGGAGGGGACGCTGACCTCATTCTCGACCGAGGTAAAGTCCGTAACCGTGATCACCGTCTGTGCCTTGATATCGATTCCTATTGCAAAGAGCCCGGCGCTGGCATGGGAGACTTTTAACGATCCGTTCATAAAGGCCATCGTCATTTTTGTCGTCATGGTAAACGTGCTTCGTACACGCGTCCGTTTGATGGGAATCGTATGGCTTTCGCTATCCATCGGGTTCGTTCTGAGCTATATGGCCCTGGCGATGTACATGCGGGGCGAGATCACGGTCGAGGGCTATCGTGTCGCGGTCGATGTTGGCGGGATGTTCGGGAATCCCAACGAGATGGCGCTCCATCTTGTGATGATGATGCCGATTGCGATCTGTCTCGGACTCGCCGAGAAGCGCCAGATGCTCAAGATCGGTTATTTTGTCACGGCCGTGTTATTCGTTGCGGCGACTGTCGTTACCTACTCCCGCGGCGGCTTCCTGGCGTTACTTGCCGTGACGGGTGTTCTCGCGTGGAAGCTTGGCAAGCGGCAAAGGGCAAAGATCCTCGGGATTACCGCCGTCTTCGCCGTCCTTTTTATACTTCTCGCGCCGGGAGAGTACGGACAAAGAATCTTCTCGATCTTCGATTCGAGCCTCGATTCCGTAGGATCTGCGAACCAGCGTACCGAGCTTCTGGAGCGCTCGATAATTGTCAGTATCAGAAACCCATGGGGTATCGGGATCGGCAATTTCCAGATCGTCGGGATCCAAAATCTGGGAACCCACAATGCCTACACGCAGGTTTCTGCGGAACTTGGGGTCGTCGGGCTACTCGCCTACCTGGTCTTTTTGATCAGCCCCTTTCGGAAGCTCGGTGCGATCGAGCGCACGCTTCTTTCGAAGAACGAAACGCGCTGG
>JAOTWT010000158.1 GCA_029862725.1 Acidobacteriota bacterium
ACATCCAATACTGATTGCCCGTTAAGAATTTCTCGAGGTGGGAATGTTGCAAGGAAGAATACTTGGAGCAGACAGAGTTTTCTAAGAGAAATACAAGTGACGATAAGATCAAAGAGTTCGTAGCATTTTGCCCGGGAATCAAAGCTATTTCGCTTGCCCAGAATTCATAAGCAGCCGAGAGATCAATTCCCTGGATTGGTTTTTCGTAAATTGGAAAGTACCGGGCTAAAGCCCGCAATCAAATGACGATAATCAAAGGAACAGGAAGCGTTTTGCCCGAAACGGTGGTGCCGAACAGCAAATTTGACGATCATATTTTCTACGACAAGGATGGTGTCAGGAACGATCGTCCGGGCGAGGAAATCACCGCAAAACTCGAGGCGATCACGGGTATCCGCGAGCGGCGTTATGTTCCCATGGACCAGGATTCGCGGCCGCTTATGACCGAGGCCGCGAGGCTCGCGGTCGCCGATGCGGGTCTCGGCTTAAATGACCTGGACGGAATCATCGTCACCCACAATGCGGGAAATATCCTGATTGGCGAACACGCTTTTCATACCGTTCCGAATATGGCGGCGTATTTGAAAAACGCCCTTGAGATCACGAATCACGAATGCTTCGCCTACGATATTCTTTTTGCCTGCCCCGGTTGGCTGCAGGCCGTGATTCAGGCCCACCAGGCGATCGAGTGCGGTGATGCCGAGAATGTTTTGGTGGTCGGGATCGAGATCGCGTCGCGTATGCTTGATCCGCACGATGTGGATTCGATGATCCTGGGGGATGGTTGCGGAGCGGCGGTTTTCTCCAGGAGTCCCAAAGACGAAGGAGTTGTGTCACACGCGACCTTTTCCCATGCAAATAAGGATATTGACGCGATCTATCTCGGAAGATCAAACAATGAAGATGTGCCTGGAAGCTGTTGGTTCAAGATGAACGGCAAGGAGGTTTACCGCTATGCGACCACCTGGGTCCCGCAAGTGATCAAAAAGGCCCTCGACAAAGCGAAGTTGAGCGTTTCCGAGGTCGATATGTTCCTTTTCCACCAGGCTAACGAAAAACTAAATCAAGCGATCGCAAACAATCTGGCGCATCTTTACGAGATCGCAGCAGAGAGCTTTTTGGGTAAGTTGCCGATGACGATTCAGTTTCTGGGTAACACCTCGGTCGCCACGATCCCGACAATGCTCGACCTGATTCTGAAGAAGAAACTCGGAGAATACGAAATCAGCAAAGGAAACACCGTCGTGATGGCTTCCGTCGGCGCCGGAATGCACTGCAACGCTTTGGTATACAAATTCTGAGCCACTAGCGAACCTGATACTGACTGGCGTCCCGTTTAGAGCCGTTCTACGCAAGGCGCGTGTCGGCCGAGGCCGACGCCAAGCGGTTCAATGGCCGTCTATTGAAGCCATTACGTGGCTAATTTGGCTCGTTCGATATTGGAACGTGGCTTGAAAGCCACGGCCACGAGACTCCCGTCGCTACGCGACGGCTAAGGATTGCCATCGGCGAGACGATCAACGACTCCTGTCCCCTGAATCCTGAATCCTGAATCCTGAATCCTTCTAATGAACCCAACGATGCATCTCAGCTTTTCGCTCAATCGCTTCCCTCGTCTCGTTCGGCATGTAGGCGTTGTTCCCGTCCTCAAAGAAGAAGGGCTTTCGTGTCTTGCCGCCGACCTCATTCATCGTCGCCGCCTCATAGACCCGGCCGTTCAGGATCGTGTGCGTTACAAATTCGCTTCGCTTGAGATCCGTTAGAACGTCGCCGTCGATGATCACCAGATCGGCGAGTTTGCCGGCCTCGATACTTCCGATATGTTTGTCCATCCCGAGATGGCGTGCGCCGTCGATCGTACCGCCGCGGAGTGCCTCCCATGGAGTGAAACCGCCCTGCTCCATTATCCAGAGCTCCCAGTGCGAGCCGAGTCCCTCGCGCTGGCCGTGGGCTCCGATGTGGACCCCGACCCCGTTGTCACGAAGAGTCTTCGCGTATCTCGCGACCTCGATGTGGTTGTACTGATCGTCCGGAGCAGTCGGACGCCTGATCGCACGGCCGTCGAGAAAATAATGCGGCGTATATCGAAGGAGCCGGGGATTCTTCCACACCTCGGTCCGGTCGTACCAGTACTCTTCTCCCATCAAACCGCCGTACGAAACGATAAAAGTCGGCGTATAGCCAAACCTCGTTGCTCCCCAAAGTCTGGTCAGGTCCTCATAACCCCGTGCCACCGGCAAAGAATGCTCGAGTCCTGTGTGGCCGTCGACAAGCATCGTCAGGTTCTGGTGAAACTTGCCTCCGCCTTCCGGAACGACCATCATTTTGAGCTGCCTTGCCGCCTCGAGTACCTGTTGGCGTTGCGCGCGACCGGGTTGATTGTAGGACTTGACGGAGATAGCCCCGGTGTCCTTCATTCGCTGGATGTGAAACAAGGCGTCTTCGTAGTTGTTGATTATCGCCTTTGCGCCGAGTGACTCGGCACCGTAAAGAATCGTCCCCGTCGAATAGATCCTCGGCGCAACGATCATCCCCGCGCGCTGCATTTCAGACGCCGAGAAAATCTCGGTCGTGTCGTTTGAAGGGTCATGGATCGTCGTCACACCAAAGGCGAGGTTCGAATACATGCTCCAGTTCTGACGCGGGATGATCTCGTTGCGCCCCTGGGAGCCGTGTGCGTGAGCATCGATCAGGCCTGGGATGACAGTCTTGCCTTTCGCGTCAATCACCTGTGCATCTTTCGGGATCCTTACCTGCCGCGACGTGCCAACCTGTTCGATCCGGTTGTCTTTGATCAAGACAACGCCTTTTTGGATTACTTCCTGCCTGTTGTCGACGTCCCGCATCGTCACAACTGTCCCGCCGGTTATCGCTTTGTAGCCGGAAGGCTTGTCGGCCTTGCTTGAGAATGAGAGGTTGATTCCGGTACTGACCGGCTCGGGAAGCTTGTCCGGTGCGCCCGGAACAAAGTCGAAGGCCTCTTTCAGCGAACGCTCGTAAAAGGTCGGACCGTGATACCAGCTCACGCTCTTACTGTCTGCACTCCAAGTCAGAGACTCTCCGGCACGGCTTGAGATTTGTTTGACCGGCACCGATTTGGCCTTTGGCCCGATCGTCATCAATTGGCCTGTTTCGGTAAAGGGGATCACGTACGCCTTGTATTGCGATGTAAACGCGACCCATTTCTTGTCATGCGAGAGCCTGAATTCCTCAACATCGTCACCGCCGTAGACGTGTTCCCGCTGGTCCTTTCCGTTCAGGTTGACGCTGACTAGTTGCTGCTCGGGGTAGTCCTTTTGCGGAACCCCGGTTGTAAAGTAGACCCGGGTGTTGTCTCCCGCAAAATGCGGTTCGGAACCAGATTTCGAAACGCGTTTGTGCTCACCTGTCTCGAGATTGGCTATATAGATGCCGGGGTCGATAGAGTATTTCGGCGAGAGCAGAAAACCCCCGCTGAATTTCCTGTAGGCGATCAGTTTGCCGTCGGTCGAAAAACTGGTCTCGACATAGTGGCCGGGCATTTTGGTGATCGTCCTGCTTTCACCGCCATTTGCCGGGATGATCCTGATGCTTCCAAGGTCCTGGTCGTTCCAGGTCGTGTAGACGATCGACTTGCCGTCATTGGAATAGCGCGGGTAAAACTCGTCATGCTCTTCCTGTTTCGTCACCCTTCGTGTGTTGCCCGAGGCGATGTCTCTCGTATAAAGCTTGCCAAGCGCCTGGAAGAGTATCGATTTCCCGTCAGGTGATTTTTGAGCCCAGCGAACCAGTTTGATATCGAAGTTGTCGGGTGCGACATCGACATCGAAACGCAGCGCATCGGCATACTTGACCTCAGCCTTTACACGGACCGGGATCTTTGTGACGGAATTGTCCTCAAGCGAAAGCCTGTGGAAACCACCCCCAGTCCAGAAGACGATCGATTTGGAATCGGGCATCCAGTCAAAATAGGCGAAATAACCTTCCGAACCAAAGCCTTCCTGCATATCGCGTTCCAGCTCGGTGTAGACCGGTTTTTCGAGGTCCGTGTCGAGGTCTTTCAGGTATAGCGCGGTCCTGTTTCGAATTCTCCGTACAAATGCGACAAATTTTCCGTCGGGCGAGGGAGTCGGGACGATCGCACCTCCCGTACCGCTGATAAACCGTTCTTCCTTTCCCTCTTCGAAATCGTAACGGGTGATCGCGAAGATCGATTTCAGAGGATCGCGGTTGTAATCGAACGTGAAACCGGGCGTGATGTCTGATGTGTAATAGAGATATTTTCCATCGGGCGAGAAGGCGGGATCGGCGGTATTTTTCTGGTCCTTTTTCCCATTCGCGCGTTTTTTGATGACAAAACCGCTGCCGCCCGTATGGTGATACATCCAGATCTCACCCGCGGGGATGCTCCTGCGCGACATAAACCCTTTTGTGACCGCGATATATTCACCATTTGGGCTCCATTTCGGGCTGTGGATTATGTTTTTCTTCTCGTCGCTGAGCTGTTTCAGGTTTGTCCCGTCTATGTCCATTACCCACAAATTCGAAAGCCCGCCGCGGTCCGAGATAAATGCGATCTGTTTACCGTCGGGACTGACAGCGGGTTGTATGTTCCAGCCGTAATCCTGCGTAAGCGGTGTCGCGTTTCCGCCGTCAATATCGGAGATGTAAAGATCGCCGAGCATATCGAAAACGAATCTTTGCCCGTCGGGAGTTACGTCGAGGCTCGACCACGTCGTCTTGTCGGTGTCGATCGAAACGGTTTTCAGAGGAAAGGGCGGATTGAGCACATCCCACTTCTTCTCTTTCTTTTCGTCAACGGAATCCTGCGCTCCGGCGATGGGGGTCAAAATAAGCAGCAGACAGAGAACTGCGCAAACCGATTTGCTGAAAGATTGTTTGGTCATATTCGTGTTCCAGGAAAATTCTTTCCTTTTGATTTTGGATTGGACTTATACTATCCGAAAACACTTGGATTTTTCTAATCAGCCTTTGATGTTTGTTAGATAGTCTCAATATCCAGGAATTATCTGCTAGACTCTTTCCAACACCCAGACATCCCGGTTTAGAGTGTTCGAGGACTTCTAGAGGAGCTTTAAACATGTCATCACCAACTTCGTTGAGTATGAGGAAAAACCCGCTCGACCCGAAAACGGCCGCGGAACAGGTCTTTAACAAACTTGAACTGGAACGCCTTAAGAGTCCGAAACCCCAGCCGGCGCCGGCGACGTCGAATTCGGCGAATATGCACATTAATCATGTCGGGGCGAATCAACATGTGTTCGAAAAGATCAGCGACCGCCTGAAGACCTTCAATCCGCAGATACTGCTTGGCGAGCATATCGTTCACGATTGGAATCGGGTCGTTGAACTCTCGAAACAGAGATTTCTTCCGGTCATCGCACATCGTAACACCCTCGACGGGATAGATTTTATCGTCGAGGACAGGCAGAAACTTCTGTCCGCAGTCAGAAGCGCGAAAGCAGGCAGCAAGCCGGGTTTCGCGGAAGGGACAAGAAACAGCTGGAGCAAACACTGGGCGCTGGCTTTGTCATTTCTGGCAACAGACGGTATCGGTTTTAGGGAAATATTCCGGCCCGTGGTTGTCGAAAGACCGCTGGAAAATGACAAGAATCTGGCCTTCGACTCCAGGCTTGGAAACGACATTACGGTGGATGTATCGAGCCTTCATCTTGCCGTTTCAGAGTTCCCTTCGCTGAACCAAACGAGGTGTAATATCCACATCGACAATCTGACCGTGACGCTTTCCGGTATGGGAGATAATGTTGGGATTTCGCCGACGGTTATCGGACACTTTGTCAATGAATTGCTCTTTAAGACGAAGCTCAAGGGGAAACTCCCGGACTGGGTCCTGGATGCATTTGATATCGGACTTTTGAACCCGGTCGAAGGATTCTTAAATGCGGGAGTCACTGCCACGATCATCAACAAACCGAATTTTAAATGGACGATCAAATACTCGGTCGGCTTGAATAACAGCACGCAGGTTGAATGGTCGGGCGGTTTTAAGTTTGAGAAGTCACTCGGCACCGGTATCACTATTCTTTTTTGAGGAGTGCCGGACGCATCGATGCTGGGTTGATAATTAACTTGCCCTTCCACGAAATTCAGAATTAACGTTGATTCATGTCCAGTTCGGCCAGCGCTTTCTTGGCGACCTCGAGGTCCGGGTCGATCGCCAAAGCCTTCTTATAGTACTCGAGGGCTTTTTTCTTGTCGCCCGACCTCTGCTGGAAGTCGCCAAGCCGGTATAGGACCATTGCACTGCCGGGATGCAACTCGGCCGCCGCCTTGAGGATCATCAACGCCTGCGGATACAACCTGATCTCGACCAGATCTCCAGCGACGGCGAGCAGGCCGCGGGGTCCCGCTGTACCGTTCGCGTCCAGCGATATCGAACGGCGCAATGCGTTCATTCCGTCCACATTCTTTCCGGAAAGTATCATCAAGACGCCATAGATCGTATTTGTTTCATCTAGCTGCGGATAAAGATCCACGGCGAGCGCACCGAGTTTAATAGCCTGCTCGAATTTACCCCGGGCGGCGAAACTGCGAACGGCATCCAGCATCGTTGCACTGTGGTCCGGATATACCTTTTCGCCCGCGAACGCCTGACGCATGCGGTTCGAGAACTCGTCCAGATCGGTTGAGGGGTCAATAATTATTCGCCTGTTTTCGGGGGTGTTTGTCTTTTCCCAGCTCATATTCAGGGCTTCAATCCGGGAGGCAAGAGTCTCGTCTACGCGCAACTGTTTGGGAAACGAACTCTTGCGTGAGAGTGCAACATAATCTGCAAAAAAACCGATCGCACCGGTGTTCGAATATGAGTCGAGCTTTTCGGCGCCGAACTCCTCAAACAGCTTCGAGGCAATA
>JAOTWT010000159.1 GCA_029862725.1 Acidobacteriota bacterium
GAAGGTACCCGGGTAAGAGTGAAGGTCGAACGGGCCGGTGGAAAAAAACCTATCGAATTCGATATCGTCAGGGGCGGAGTGCCTTTTCCTTCGATCCGTAGTCATTTCATGCTCAACAGCCGGGTCGGTTATGTCGGGCTTTCGGCGGGATTTCAGGAGACCACTGCCGACGAACTGGACGTCGCGATCAAGGACCTTAAGAAACAGGGTATGGAGGCGTTGATCCTGGATCTGCGAAACAATGTCGGAGGCTTACTCCCGCAAGCGATTGAAGTAACGAGCAGATTCGTCGAAAAAGGCAAAACGGTAGTATCCGTCAAAGGGCGCTCGAATTACTCAGAGGCCCAGGAACTGAAATCGGTCGGCGGAACGACCTATGAGTTCCCGCTGGTGGTCATGATCAACGGAGGTTCGGCGTCGGCATCGGAAATCGTGGCCGGCGCGATTCAGGATTACGGCAGGGGGCTCGTGGTCGGCAGCGAAAGTTTCGGCAAAGGACTTGTCCAGAAGATTTACCCGCTTCCGTACGGAACCGGCCTGACGCTTACAACGGCACGTTACTACACGCCATACGGGCGTTCTCTTCAAAGGGATTATTCAAACGGGTCGATCTACGACTACTTCAGTCACAGCGACGGCCCAAACGGGGGTGAACCCGCCGACACTGCGAAGGAGGCTGTAAAACCCAAGGGTAAACCGGTTACGACTGCCGGGGGCCGAATCTATTATGGCGGCAGGGGGATCGAGCCTGACTTAAAAGCCCCGCCGCTTGAACTCACTACTCTTCGTTACCGTCTTTCGGAAGCCGCCTTCTTTTTTGTGAGGGATTTGACCGCTGGTCAGATCGAGGGCTTCGAAAACTACAAGACACCGAAGCAGTCCTTTGCGACCGTGCTCAAACAGGGTGATATCGTGATTCCCGATTCGCTGTTCTCAAGGTTTGTCGAATTCGCTGTTGGTGATAAGGAAAACGGTTTGACGGGGGCCAACATCGAGAGCCAGGCTTCATTCGCCAGATCGAGAATTCGGGAACAGCTTGCGACCGCCCGGTATTCCGGTGAAGCCGGATTCCAGGTGCTCCTTGAAAACGATCCGCAGGTACTAAAGGCAATCGACGCAATCCCGGAGGCAAGATCTTTGGCAAAAAAGATCATGGCAAAGAATAGCGATCGGCTTGAGTAAGTCTTGCTTAGCCGTTATCCTTGTCAGGTACGAAAACTAATTAGATTAAGGAGAGTTTAAGATCAATGCTAAACATTGGTGATACCGCTCCCGACTTTGAGTTGGCCTCGCATCTTGATGGTGATGAGAAGGTCAAACTTTCAGATTTACGGGGCAAAAACGTTGTAATTGCGTTCTATCCATTGGATTGGACACCTGTTTGAACGGTTCAAATGCCGTCCTACGAAGCGGATAAAGAACGCTTCGAAGGATATGATGCCCAAGTTTTGGGCATATCAGTTGACAGTTCACCGAGTCACGTTGCATGGGCCAAATCCCTGGGGGGAATAACCTACGACCTGCTTTCTGATTTTCATCCGAAAGGGCAAGTCGCTAAGAGCTACGGGGCATGGCGGGAAGCCGACGGGATTTCCGAGCGGGCACTGTTTATCGTCGATAAAGAAGGAAAGATCGCTTATATCGATATTCACGATATTTCCGATCAGCCCGATAACGAAGTTCTGTTTGACGAACTGAAGAATCTTTAATTATATGCGGTCGCCGGCAGATGCTGTTGGCGGCCGCATTCCGTCTGAATTTAGAAGGAGAAACCTGTGGCCGAAGCTAAGAAGAATTTGGACGTTGTCCAGATAGTGTGTCTCGCGATCGGAATTTTTGTCGGCATGATACTTATGAGAGTCGTTTTTGGGTTGGGCGGCATCCTCGGCGGCGCGCTTGGCGGCGGTCTTGGTGCGGCGATCGGGATCGGTATCTATGCGCTTATTAATTCCAGAAAGAAATGACAAATTTATCACGCAAGTGCGTGCCATTTACCCCGTTTGAAGGCGAACTTGCCAAATCTAATATCGCGATAGTCAGCGCGGCGGGTGTTCACGCAAAAGATCAGGAGGCGTTTAATATTGCCGATGATCTCGGCGATCTTTCGTACCGTGTGATCGGCCCCGATGTTGCCGGCGACGATCTGATGGTAACCCACCACCATTATGACCATCAGGACGCGGACCAGGATATCAATATCGTGTTCCCAATCGATGTGCTGAGAGAGCTCGCCGACGAGGGTTTTATCGGCGGCCTCGCGAATAAGCACATTGGATACATGGGCTATACGATGCGCCTGAAGGACATGTACTCTGAGACTGCCCCCGCGATTGCCAAAGAAATCGACCGCGGATCGAGGGCGCAGGCCGTAATACTGACGGGAGGCTGACCGAACGTATGTCACCGCACAGTTGTCGCGGTTCAACGTGAAATCGAAATGCTTGGTACGCCGACGGTACTCATTACAGTGAGTCCTGAGGTTTCGGCACAGATGCGCCCGCCGAGGGCTCTTTACCCCAACGGTTTTAAGATTGGAAATTCGCTCGGCAAGCCGGGAAAGCGTGACTTGCAGAAGCAGGTCCTAAAAGACGCTCTCGAACTGTTGACGCAAAATACTCGGCCGGGGAGTTTTGAGACAAAAGACTATCCGGCGTACGGAGATTATTTTGAGGCTCCTTCGGTCGGGTCTAAATAGGCGGGTTTCCCGTTTCGGCTAACACGAGTTCATAGAGTAATATACTTCCTTACTCAGTGGACTCTTTTTATGTTTAAAAGAATAGGAATACTTACTGGCGGGGGCGACGCGCCGGGACTAAATGCGGTGATTCGTGCGGCAGTAAGGACTGCGATCGGCGAGTATGGTATGAAGTGCACGGGGATCGAAGACAGCTTCGAAGGGATACTCGGGGAAACGCAGTTACGGAAACTCAGCCTCAAGACCGTTAGCGGAATCCTGCCGCGGGGCGGCACGATCCTGGGTACCCGAAACAAGGGGAGTTTCTGCAAAATCATCGACGGCGAGATGATAATCCCGGAAATGCCGATCGATGAGGCCCTTCGCAACCTCAATAGGTTCAAGATCGAGGCGCTCGTCGTAATTGGCGGGGAAGGCACGCTCGCGATCGCGGAAAGATTTCACAAGCGGGGCTTCCCCGTGGTCGGCGTGCCAAAAACGATCGACAACGATCTATCGGCGACCCAGGTCACCTTTGGATATCGTACCGCGATCGATATTGCAACCGAAGCTCTCGACCGTTTGCATACGACGGCCGCTTCTCATGACCGCGTGATGATCATGGAGGTGATGGGGCGCAATTCCGGCTGGATAGCTCTCGAGGCGGGGCTTGCCGGGAGTGCGGATGTTATTCTCATACCGGAGATCGGTTTTTCGATCGACCAGGTACTTAAAAAAGTTTATGCGCGGGAAAAGGCTGGATCGTTGTTTACCAACGTGGTCGTCGCTGAAGGTGCAAAAGAAGTCGGGGGCAGCGAGATTTACCTTGATAAGAACGAACTGAGGCTTGGCGGCGTCGGTGAATATGTCCGCAAGCAGATTGAAGAGAGAACGGGGAAGGAATCCAGATGCGTTGTACTTGGCCACCTGCAGAGAGGCGGCAGCCCGAACGCGTTCGACAGGATGCTCGGAACCAGTTTCGGCGCCTGCGCGGTGAGGGCGCTTGTTTCCGGCGAAAGAGGTAAGATGGTAGCGTTGCAGTCGGGACAGGTTCACACGGTGCCGCTCGTAGACGCCATTGAAAACATAAAGTCCGTGCCCCTTGACAGCCAGCTCATAAGGACCGCACGCGACATTGGGATCTCGTTTGCGGCCGTGGATGAAGACGAGCACTGACGCACTTTGTAGAAATCATGGAAGCAGTAAGAAATAAACTCAAGAAAGAACTGGCAGCTTTGGAAGACGAATTGCACAAGCATCTTCCGAAAGAAATTCAGAAGGCGCGGGAATTCGGTGACCTTCGGGAAAATGCCGAATACAAGGCGGCCCTGGAAAGACAATCGTTCGTATCGGCGAGGATTGGCCAGCTTATGCAGCGGATCAGCGAGGTCGAGTCGATCGACATTTCGAGCCTGCCCCTAAATCGTGCGGCCTATGGCTCCAAAGTGGTCCTTTACGACCTGGATCGAGATACCGAGGTTGAATACGAGTTGGTGACTTCGGAAGAGGGTGATCCCGACAAAGGCAAAATATCCACCGCGTCCCCGATCGGACAGGCCCTGATGGGCAAGGAAGAAGGTGACGAGGTGCGGGTAAAAACACCCAAGGGATGGAGGAACTTCGAGATTGCGAAGCTGAAGACGATCCACGACAACCCAAAATAAGGAAAATATATTGAGAAAAGGACCTTTGGTTTACCGGTCTTGCCGGATGGTGTCCCTTTTTCCAGCAAACTAATGTTTGGCGCCAGCATTGGAAGAGCAGCGACAAGGATCATCAACGCGATGGTGCGCTGGCTGGCCTATGGCGGAGTCCATCCGAACATCCTCACTGTAATCGGCGTACTGATCAGCATAGCCTGCGGGATACTATTTGGTCTCGGGCATTTTTTCTCGGCCGGAATCGTCCTCATCGTCGCAAACGTATTTGACATGCTAGACGGCAGCGTCGCGCGTGAAACTGGAAATGTAACCAAGTTTGGCGGCTTTCTGGATTCTTCGCTCGACCGGATATCCGATATGATCGCGTTCATCGGGATCATGGTATTTTATGCCAGCAACACGCCGCAGCGATCAGTAACAAATGTGTTTTTGGCAGGACTCGCGATGATGAGCTCAGTAATGGTGAGTTACACGGCAGCGAGGGCCGACAGTCTTGGAGTGAAGGCAAATGTCGGTTTTTTGCAGCGGCCCGAGAGAATAGTACTTTTGATTATCGGCGCGCTTTCGACCTGGAACTGGGATTCTGATTTTTTCTTGTTTAACCGTATGCCGCAGGTGCTGTGGGTACTGGCGATTGGTTCGACCTGGACCTTTGTCCACCGTATGTTTCACACCTGGCAGGAATTTCGGAAACTGGAAGGCAAGAACAGAGACCTCGGGCAGGGCAATGAATAGATGGATTGGTTAACCGAATTGTGGAATTCTTTGACACTCGGCCGTGTGTTGCTCGGGGTTGGAGTATTTGTCGCCTCGCTTTTGGTTAGCTTTCTGGCGATCGGCATCGTGATGGTCAAAATACCGGAGAATTACTTCAGCAGCCATTACCAGCAGGACTTTATGCCGGGGAGTCCCTGGATCGTGCGTTGGGGCGCCGTGATTGTCAAAAATGTCGTCGGGATCTTGCTGATCATACTCGGAATCCTGCTTTCGTTGCCCGGTGTTCCGGGGCAGGGGATATTGACGATCCTGCTCGGTCTGATCATGCTCGATATTCCAGGCAAGCGTCCGCTCGAGGCGAAGATAATTAAACGCCCGAATGTGCTTTCGGCCATAAATAACCTAAGGGAAAGATACGACAAGCCTCCACTGGTTATGGATTGAAATGAGTTTCTTTACTTTTTTGAGACGCAAGAGGAAACCTGAAACGGCGGAGCAGCGCCGCGAGCGCTTGCTTCAAAGGGGCAGGATCACCGATGGCGTGATTATCGACAGCGAAATCAGCGTTGACGGGGACGAAATCGTGCAGTACAGCTACAGCGTTCACGGAGCCGAGTTCGAATCTAGCGAGCAGCTGACGGATGAGCAGAAACTCGATCCTGTGAAATACGCGCCGGGAGCCTCCGTTTCGGTCAGGTTCGATCCCAACAACCACGGCAATTCCATTATTGTATAGGCTTCCCGACAGATGCCAAAAATCAACAAAATTCTTATCGCCAACCGCGGGGAGATCGCCGTCAGAATAATCCGCGCATGTCGTGACGCCGGTATTCGTTCGGCAGCGGTTTATTCCGACGCCGACAGGGATGCCCTTCACGTCAGAATGGCAGACGAAGCGCACCGGATAGGACCGCCGCCCTCGGCCGAAAGCTACCTGCGTGGCGACAAGATAATTGAAACCGCGCTTGCAGCCAAGGCAGATGCAATCCACCCGGGTTATGGGTTTCTCTCAGAAAATGCGGATTTCGTGAGGACGACGACCGATGCCGGTATTATTTTTATAGGTCCGCCTCCGGAAGCGATGGAGGCGATGGGCGGAAAGATCTCAGCTCGAAGGATTGCGATTGACGCCGCCGTTCCCGTCGTTCCGGGGACCACCGATCCCTTGAAATCCGCGGACGACGCCCTCGAAACCGCAAAGGAATTCGGGTTCCCGGTCATGCTTAAGGCTTCGGCCGGAGGCGGCGGGAAGGGAATGCGTCTGGTTACCGATGAAGCGGAGATGAATTCAGCATATGAAAATGCGCGTTCGGAAGCGCGGAATAGTTTTGGTGACGATTCCGTTTATATCGAAAAAGCCATCGTCCGTCCGCGTCATATCGAGATCCAGGTTTTTTGCGACTCAAATGGCAACGGCGTCCATCTTGGAGAGAGGGAATGCTCGATACAGCGACGCCATCAGAAGGTAGTCGAGGAAAGTCCGTCTCCGATCAACGACGCCGGTCTCCGCGAACGTATGGGAGAAGAGGCGCTGAAGGTCGCGAAAGCGGTGGATTACGTCGGGGCCGGCACGGTCGAGTTTCTCGTTTCGGATGTCGACAAGTCCTTTTACTTTCTTGAAATGAACACGCGTCTTCAGGTTGAGCACCCGGTCACGGAGCTTGTTACCGGACTTGATCTCGTCCGCGAACAGATCCGTGTTGCCGGGGGTAAGCCACTTAGCTTCTCGCAGGAAGACATCATAATCCGGGGACACGCGATCGAATGCCGTGTCTATGCGGAAGACCCGGCCACCGGATACTTGCCTTCCCCGGGGACC
>JAOTWT010000160.1 GCA_029862725.1 Acidobacteriota bacterium
TTCTGTTTTCCTCAGGCAAATTAAACACTTCTCAAAATAAATGACTGATCGGTCTTCTGATAAATTCAAGGACGAATGCGGTGTTTTCGGCGTTTTCGGGCACAAAGAGGCTTCGACCCTCACCCAACTTGGCATGTTTGCGCTTCAGCACCGTGGGCAGGAAGCGTGTGGTATCGTGTCTGCCGAAGGTGATCATTTTTTCCAGATACGCAAGCTCGGCCTGGTCGCCGATAATTTTGGCGAAGAAACGCTCCGCCGCCTGCCCGGTTCGATTGCAATCGGCCACACGCGGTATTCCACCGCCGGTCGCAAATCGGTGCGTGAGGCGCAGCCGTTTTCGGTCACTTGCCAGCACGGAAAGATCGCGGTCTGCCATAACGGCAACCTGCCCGATGCCGAACGATTACGTGCTGAACTTGAAAGCCAGGGAGCGATATTCAATTCGACCTCGGATACCGAGACCATTCTTCACTCGATCGCCAGGGCGGACGCCGAAAACGCCGTCGAGGCTATCGCAGACGTCTTGAGCAGGACCGAAGGTGCCTTCTCTCTTTTGTTTTTGATCGAGGGGGCGCTGATCGCCGTTCGCGACCCGAGGGGGTTCCGTCCTTTGGTTCTGGGCAAGTTGGGCGACACATGGGCGGTTGCTTCAGAAACCTGCGCCTTCGACCTGATAGATGCCGAATACGTCCGCGAGATCGAGGCCGGCGAGATGCTGGTGATCGACAAGGACGGGCTTCATCCGAGGTTCCCCTTCGAAAAGAAACCGCTCTCGGTCTGTACCTTTGAACATGTATATTTTTCACGGCCCGATTCGATAATTTACGGCCGTTCGATCAACCAGTCGCGCCATCTGATGGGACGCCAGCTGGCTATCGAGCACCCGGTGGATGCCGACATCGTCGTTCCGGTACCCGATTCCGGGGTCGCAGCTGCAATCGGTTACGCCGCCGAAGCTGACATCAGCTTTCGCCAGGGGATAATCCGCAACCACTATATTGGGCGGACATTTATCGAGCCGTCCCAGAGCATCCGTTCGTTTGGTGTGAGACTAAAACTCAACCCGATCGAGGATTTGATTGCCGGCAGAAAAGTCGTCCTCGTCGACGACTCGATAGTACGGGGTACGACGTCCAAAAAGATCGTCGCGCTGGTACGTGAAGCCGGTGCCAGCGAGGTCCACATGCGGATCAGCTGCCCTCCTACGATCGCGCCGTGTTTTTACGGCGTAAACACACCGCGCAAGAGCGAATTGATCGCTTCCCAAAAAACCGTCGAAGAGGTCCGCGAACACATAGCGGCAGACTCACTCGGGTATCTTTCCCTCGAAGGAATGCTCGAAGCAACCGGTATGGAACGTCAGAATGTCTGCGTCGCTTGCTGGACTGATGACTATCCAACCGTCATTTCCAATTGATCATCAAATGCGGAACGTTTATTATTTGGTATGGGCCGTCTTTCTGGTCCTTTTTAATAACCAGTACGACGATTTATCTAAACAGAGGAAATTATGAAGATCCTGACTATTTTGGGCGTAGGCTTGCTTTTGGCCGCCTTGGGCTGCCAGTCGGCCGAAACTCCGGTTGCAAAGGCCGCGCCTCAAAGCGAACGCGCAGCTGACCGCAACGTCATCGCCGATCCCGACGACCATTCTCATTTGGAAGACGAAAAGAAGGCTCCACGCATTACGCTTGAAGATTCAAAGAAGGCCTTTGACGACGGCAGTGCGGTATTCGTAGACACCCGCGGCAGCGCTTTTTATTCGAACGAACACGTCAAGGGCGCGATCAACGTCCCTTCGTCGGATTTCGAAAATACTTACAAATCGGTACCGAAGAACAAGAAGATCATCACCTATTGTTCCTGACCGTCCGAGCAAACCAGTGCCCGTGTGGTACTGAAACTCAAGGAAAAGGGATATGACGATGTTTACGCGATGGTAGGCGGAACCGCCGCCTGGAAAAACGCCGGTTATCCGATGGAAGGCACCGGGGTTACGAAATAGTTTACCGATCGTTGGTCGTTGAAGGCGACGGATCAAATAGGCAGGGGTAGGAAGCGAAGCGCTTGACCCCTGTTACATTTTAAACCCAATTATTCGACGCCATCGGTGTCGGATGTATTCTCAAAACGATACGAAGGGTCAAACGGCTTCGGCGCCTGACCCTTCGATATTTAATTAGCCACTTTCAGCGATTTCCGCCGTTTCGAAGGCAAACAGCTAACTCGCTGCAGCAAGTGCATCACAAATCCGTACCGCAGTCCTGCCGTCCCAAAGCGGCGGGACCTTTGCGTTTGAAACATCAAACCCGCCGTCCAGTATCTCCAAAGCGGCGTTCCTGACAGCCAATGGATCAACACCCACCAAACGGTTCGTGCCCACCTCGATCGTGATCGGACGTTCGGTGTTCTCGCGAAGC
This sequence comes from Acidobacteriota bacterium, assembly GCA_029862725.1. Lineage (GTDB taxonomy): Bacteria > Acidobacteriota > Blastocatellia > Pyrinomonadales > Pyrinomonadaceae > Aridibacter. Next base: position 2,421 of record JAOTWT010000160.1, read on the forward strand.
GTGAGGCACGGAATCGAAAGGGCGGTCGTTTCCTCCTGCAGCCCGCCGGAATCGGTCAATACAAATTTCGATCCGCTCATGACATTTAGAAAATCCAGATAGCCAAGCGGCTCGGTAAGCAGGATCCCCGAGGCTTGGATCCGTTCACCAAAATCGAATTCCTCTATTTTTGAAGCGGTCCGCGGATGTGCTGGAAATACGATCGGGATCCGTTCCGATATCTCGATGAGCACCTCAAGAAGCGGCTCAAGTGTCGAACGCTCGTCGACATTGGACGGGCGGTGCAGCGTCATGACCGCATAATCCCCGTCGAGTTTCAGTTCGCGCCTGATCTCGGATCTCTTCGCAATCTCGAGATTGCGCATCAATGAATCGATCATCACGTTTCCGACGAGCTTTATACGGCTCTCGGGAATTCCCTCTTTTGCGAGATTCTCATTCCCGTCAATCGACGGTGTCAAAAGCAGATCGGAAATCGAATCGGTCAGGACACGGTTTATCTCCTCGGGCATCGACCGGTCATAGGAACGGAGTCCGGCCTCGACATGTGCCACCTTGATCCCGAGCTTCGAGCAAACAAGGGCGCACGCGATCGTCGAGTTGACATCGCCGACGACAACGACCCAGTCGGGCTTGTGTTCCGAAACAACCGGCTCAAAGGCGAGCATGATTTTTGCAGTCTGAACGGCGTGCGAGGCAGAACCGACGCCAAGATCCACATCGGGCCGCGGAATATCGAGATCGTCAAAAAACGTGTCTGACATCTTCTCGTCATAATGTTGGCCCGTGTGGACCAACATCGGCTCGAACTCCAAAGGACGCGCTTTCATCTCGCGAAAGACCGGGGCGATCTTCATGAAATTGGGACGTGCGCCGACAATATTTAAGACATTTATCATTGATCAATCGTCAATTATCACGTGCAGCGGCACATCAATGAGTTGTGATCGAGGTTGCGAATTCAAAAAATGAAAAAACAACAGGATTTCTTTCCTCCTTGATAATTGTCAATCGATCAAGGATTAGAGCCTTACGATCTTTGCTTTGCTGTTTTCGCGTGTCGGCTTGTCTAGCGCGTTCCGCGTGTCAACTATCAGCTTCGAAAGTTCCGTAACACGTTTGTAATCGACACCGGAATGCCCGGTGCAGATTACGACGCAGTCGGCTGATGCGACGAGATCGTCCGACAGCTCCTGGTTGTGAAGCGGTTCACCGTCACCAATCGTGTAGGCGTGATCAAACGTCACTTCGGGAACAAAGGGATCGTGATAACTCACTTCCGCGCCCTTTGCCCGAAAAAGGTCGATTACGGAAAGGGCCGGCGATTCACGCATATCGTCGATATCTTTTTTGTAGGCCACCCCGAGGATCAATACCTTCGAACCGTTAACCGCTTTCTTCTGTTCGTTCAGGGCGTCGGCGGCGAGATTCACGACGTATGACGGCATACCCGAATTTACTTCTTCGGCAAGTGTGATGAACTGAGAATCAAAACCATGCTGCCGTGCCTTCCATGACAGATAGTGCGGGTCGAGCGGTATGCAGTGACCGCCTAACCCGGGACCCGGATAAAACGCCATAAATCCAAACGGCTTGGTATCCGCCGCACGCACGACTTCCCATGTGTCGATACCGAGAGTGTTACAAAGTTTTGCCATCTCGTTTGCCATACCGATATTGATGGCCCGGAAGGTATTTTCCCAAAGCTTGCAGGCTTCGGCGACTCTCGAAGAGCTAACTGAATGCACAGTCTCGACAATCTGGGAGTAGAGAAACGCTGCCGCGTCGGTTGAATCTTCGCCGACACCGCCGACAACTTTGGGGATGTTGTGAGTCTGATACTGCGCGTTTCCCGGGTCGACTCGTTCGGGTGAAAACGCCAGGAGAAAATCCTTATCCAATTCGAAACCGGCAGCTTCGAACGTGGGCTGAAGAATCTCGTCGGTGGTACCCGGATAGGTCGTCGATTCGAGAATCACAAGCTGGCCCGGCCGCATATATTTCTGGATCTCCTCGCCGGCAGCGAGGATGTAAGACATATCAGGGTCCTTGGTCTTGCGCAGCGGGGTAGGAACGCAAATGATTATCACATCGCAATCCGCAAGCCGTCTGAAGTCGGTGGTCGCGCTCAGCCGGCCGGTATCGTTGCATTTCTGGACGCTGGCATCTGAAACATCGACAATATAGGACTTCCCCGAATTTATCGCCGCAGCCTTTTTCTCATCGACCTCAAAGCCGATACCCTGGAAGCCTTTATTTACAAACTCAACGATAAGCGGGAGGCCTACATAGCCGAGTCCAACGACACCTATGCAAGCGGTCTTTTCCTTTATCAAATTCTTAATATTGTCTTTGATCATCAGTATTTAGAGGACTTTTATAACTATGAATGAAGGTTCGGGGAATTGTGCCGGAAGGTCGTTCCGCAACGATAAGATTAGAATAAGCACCCTTGTTAGTCAAACATACGATGGCCGGCTACTATGCTATAATTCATTAAGTGGCGCAGGTCCGAGCCGCTTCATTCCGGGGACACTCCCCAACCGAAATATGCCTGTCAAGGTAAACTCCACAAACAAGGTTGTAATTGCGATTGCCGAAGGGACAGCTCCGTCGCCGGCTCAAGTTGCGGCTTCAAAGGGAATGCTCCCTTTGCCGCAATTGGACCTGCTCGAGGCCTTGGTCCTGCTGACCAAAAGCGACGATCCGCAGCTCGCCGCTAACGCAAAAAAAACGATCGGCGAGCAAGATGCCAGGCAGCTGCGGGAACTTTCCCGCACAGAGAAAATTGCTCCGATCGTGCTGGATTATCTCGCTCGTCAGGAGAGTCTTTCGCAGGATCTCTACGAAATTGTTATCGCCAATCCCCTGACGCCCGACGAAGCGATAGTCGCATTTGCGAGAAACACAGCAAACAGTGAACTCCTTGAGGTCCTTTCCTATAACCAGCAGCTGCTGATTAAATCGCCGGACATCCTCGACGCGATTATCGCGAATCCGAATCGTTCCGCCGAAGCCGATCGACGGGCAATGGAGATCAGGCGCGAGTTCTTTGAGAAAGAGCGCGGTGCGGAACAGATAGCGCGCGAACTCCGTGCACAAGGAAAAGAAGCCGCGGCGGAGTTTATTGAAGGTGCTGACTTTGCGGGAGAGCTTGAAGGCGAGGAGGGGATAAATGCCGATGACGCGATCTTGTTCGCCGAGCACATCGAAGTTCCCGACGCCGAAATCGATGATAGCTGGTTATCCCTCGAATACATCGAGGAGATTTACGAGGAAACCGAAGAACAGAGGGAGGCGAACGTCAAGAAGGTCCTCGGTGAACTGCTCGCCGACGAGGAAGGCGAACTTACGAACCAGCGTGTCTCGATGATCAGTAAGATCATGCGAATGAATATGAAAGACCGCATGAAGATGGCGATGAAGGGTGATCGTGAAGCCCGAAACATCCTGATACGCGATCCGAATCGTGTCATCTCACAAGCCGTGATACACAATCCGAAGATTACCGAGCCAGAGGTTGAAAAGATCTCGACAATGAAAACAGTTCCGGACGATGTCCTCCGCCAGATTGCGATCAACCGGAAATGGGCGCGGAATTACAATATCATGCACAAGCTGGCCCAAAACCCGCGCACCCCGATCGGTAACACGATTACAATTATGACAAGGCTCCAGCTTCGCGATCTTATTGCGATGAGCAAAAGCAGGAATATACCCGACGCTGTCCGCAAACACGCACTCCGGCTTTCCACAGCCCGCCTCAGCAGATCTTAGAGACTTCTCATTGATCAACGATCAATTATCGGGTGTTAGCCGCAATGCTTTTCATTCGCTTGGAATGAAATGACGGATATTTCCGAATTCATTAGTGATTCCTGAGGCGTGAACTTGATCCTTGATCAATGATGATGTGATAACTGGTCAGGGTTTCCCGGTTTTTATGTAGCTCAGAGCCCAATCGGAAAAACTGTGGCTCGCGGCCCCAAGCCAGAGACCGGCAAATACCGTGTAGAGAACATAGGGCCCGAAAACATGCCGCAGATAGTTCCCGATATCGCTCCAATTCGAAGTAAATTCAAACGATTTAAGAGGCGCGCCATATCCGGCGAACCCGGCGATGATGAATACTCCGACAGCCAGCACAGTTATCATTCCAAGGAAATACAGGATTCTTAAAAGGGTCCCGAAAATAAGCCCGTGGGTCCAAAATGAACGGTGTTTGAAAAACATCTTGTATGGCACCCAAATGATCTTAAAGAGGCCCCAGCGACCGTATTGAACCGATCTCGTATCCAGGTCGGGTCCAAACATCAAGCCCCCGAAAACAAAGGCGAGTGCGCCGATTATCGCGAGAGACACGCTTCCGGAGAACCGCCAAATTAAAAAGCCTGCCGGTACGGCGAGCAAAAAGGTAATCGAATCATGTGTT
>JAOTWT010000161.1 GCA_029862725.1 Acidobacteriota bacterium
AGACCAATCACTGCCCCAAAAACTGGACATTATCGTAAAAAACGAACTCGAGATCGGCGAGAGAGTCGACTGGAGCGGTATGCCTGTACCCGCATTCTTTACACCGCAATCAATCAGCAGCGTGTTGTTTGGGATTCCCTGGACGGCCTTTGCACTTTTCTGGACGGCAAGTGCGGGCATCGGAACAATCTCTATAAAGGGCGGTTTGAGCCTGTTCAGCCTGTTTCCGCTTTTCGGCGTTCCTTTCATATTAATCGGGATCGGGATGCTCTCGGCACCCCTGTTCGCCTATTCGAAGGCACGCAAAACCGCATACGTGATCACGGACCGGCGTGCAATTTCCTTCGAAGGCGGGCGTTCGACCGTGATACGAAGCTATTCGCCGGAAATGCTTCACGGCATTTATCGAACGGAAAAGCCGGACGGAAGCGGAGACGTGATAATAAAGAAGGATGCTTGGCGCGATTCGGACGGCGACAAGCATTCGGAGGAATTTGGCTTCCTGAGTGTGCGGAACGTCAAAGAAGTCGAGCAAAAGTTACGCGATCTTGCCAAAAAAGCAGTGCGTCCGAGACGTGTACATCATCGCGAAATTGAGAATGACACGGGCAGAATATATCCGGAGTTGATGAACTGAATTGGTGATGAAGTCCAGGATTCAGGATACAGATTTTTGAGTTATGTGAAGAGAAGGGAATCCCCGGGATTTTGCAAAATTGGAGTAATGCGGCATAGATCGAAACAATCAAATTATCGGTTTTGAATCCAGAATCCTTTAAAAAGAGAAAGGCCGCCACGGAAACCGCAGCGGCCTTTTTTCGCTAAAAATGATTAGCCTCTTCTTCTTCTATTCTTTTTCGATTTCTTTTTGGCGGTAACCCTGACTTGGACAGTTCTCCTGCCCCATCTCCTCGCTTCGGAGCAACTCGGGACCCAGATATCGAGAACGCGTCCCTTGATCCGCCCGCCGGTATCAGCGACCAGATAATTTCCCGTGTAGCGTCCGCCGCTCATGTGGATCCTGGTACCCAATGGAAGGATACGCGGATCCGCCGCAACCATGCCCCGGCGGACATGACGTCCCGAAGCAGTTTTTCCTCTCAAGCAATATGCAGTCGCCTTGAACGCGCGCGCGCGCGAAGTGGCGGACCTTTCAGCTTCAAATGTAAGTTCTACGCGTTCAACGTTTTCCGCAAGGAAACCAGACGCGCTCCGATTATTATCTATAATGTCTGTTGTGGGAACAGTCACCGCTTCTACTTTCGATCCGAAGTAAGCAACGCCTACGACGAGTGTGATCAAGAATAGAATCAAGCCTGTTCTCGCTGTCATTCCAATCATTCAAACTCCCAAATATAATCCCTGCGGTTCCATAAAAAATGGTGCATTACGCACCTTCAAAAACTAAAAATATTACAACCGCAAACTAAATAAAAATTATCAATCTTGCCCTAATGGTATATCCACTAAAACAACTTAAGACCCTAACATGCTCAACAAGGGCTTGTCTAGTCGCATTATGGACATAAAACACCCGATTTCCGAGCCGGACATACATGCCAAAATGCTCCTTGTAATGTCTTTTAGGCCGTTTTTTGTTAGACTAACCCGGTTCGAACGCGAACAAATTTAAATTGGAGACAATTCTTTAAGATATGCACGAACGCCGAAGAGGGACCCGCCACGTCGTTTCCTTCCCAATCCGTGTCGTTTGGAAAGGTGAGGACGGCAAGAAGTTGGTCGAGGAAGGTCTAACGGAAAACGTCGGGCCGAAAGGCGCGTTGGTATTTCTTCCTCGATTGCTGCCCGACGTTGGAGTCAGTGTAAAATTGACGGTAACCGAAAATCCCGAAGATGAGGTGACGGTGCAGGCCGCCGTGCTGAGACTCGAGCGAAATGCCGCGCATCCGCAAGCGGCTCTCCAGCTTACAAAACAGTTCAAACTCTGGAAAGAAAAGGTCTGGGACTATGCCGGCGATCTCCTCGCAAAAGAAGAACCGGAAGAATACGAGGAGTGGTGATTAAAGGAGTCAGGAGTCAGGAGTCAGGATTCAGGATTCAGGATTCAGTATTGAGGATTCAGGAGTCAGAAGACAAGAATTAAGCGTTTTCAGCGAACGGATTGAGGCCCGGACCTTGGCTTGTAAAGAGATTTTGGCTCCTGAATCCTGAATCCTGAATCCTGACTCCTTTTAAAGTTATGAGAATACTGGTCTTGGGCGCCGGGCGCATGGGTTACGGCGCCGTTTTTGATTTAATTCACAATTCGCCGGATGTCGAGCTAGTTACTGTTGCCGACGCGGATGATGAAAAACTTCGAAAATTGGCCAATTCTATCGGTCCATCGAAACTTCTGACCGAACATCTCGACGTCTCAAAGTACGAAGCAACGGTTTCGATTATGAATCGCCACGATTCGGCGATTTCGTGCGTCAACTACTGGTACAATCTCGAACTTTCCAAGATCGCGGTCGAAACGATGACCAATCTCTGCGATCTAGGCGGTAACAACTCCGTTGTTGAAAAACAGCTTTCTTTAGATGAAAAGGCGGCATTTGTCGGGATCAATATCATACCGGACTGCGGTCTTGCGCCGGGCATGGTTTCCGTGCTCGCAATGCACGGGGCCCGGAGGTTCGACAGCGTGCACGAAATTCATATACGTGTTGGGGAACTTCCGCAGAATCCGAAAACGGCGCTCAACTACCAGCTCGTATTCTCGGTCGAGGGCCTAATTAACCAATACATCGAAAAGGCACGTGTGGTCCGCAATGGTGAGATCGTCGAGATCGAATCGATGACGGAAGTCGAGGAGCTTTCGTTCGACGGCTTTCCGCCGCTGGAGGCTTTTCAGACATCAGGCGGTACATCGACGCTGCCCGATTCCTTTAAAGGGAAGATCAGCGAGCTCGACTACAAGACGATCCGGTACGCGGGGCATTGTGAAAAGTTTAAGACGATGATCGATATCGGCCTTTGTTCGAGCGAACCGGTTGATGTCGATGGTCACAAGGTCAGCCCGAGACGTATCTTTGGAAAGCTGCTCGAAGGGTATCTTCCGGCCGATGAGCCGGACTACGTCCTTGTAAGACTCGATTTCGAAGGCATTGCACAGGGACTCCCGACAAGATTGCGCTACGATATCGTCGATAAGCAAGATGAAAAAACGGGCCTTTCGGCGATGATGCGTACGACATCCTTCCCGGCTTCGATCGTTGCCCAAATGATGGCACGGGGCGAGGTTTCAAAGCGCGGTGCGACACCACAAGAAACCGTCATCGATCCTGAAAAGTTCGTTTCCGAACTCGCGCGAAGAGATATCGAGATCAACGAAACCGGACCGGAAGAACTCATTAGCATAAATGAGCAATAATCAGTCTACGGAGTTTAGATTTCGTTACAGGGAGGTGAGCCCACCGGCAGATATTTCTCATCTTGCCTTCTGTTTCTTTGAATTCTCGATCGATCGCCGCGGCACCGAGCCCATACCATACGAGGTGGTGCCCGATGGTTTCATATCAATTCTTTTCCGTAGAGCGGCCGGGTCGGAAGAAAGGGCCTTGTTGCTCGCAAGGGGACTTAGCCTCGAGTCTTTTGCCACTACCGTAATGCCAGGAGATGTCCATTGGGGATTTCGCATATCACCGGCCTCGAATAGAAGAATCCTCCGGTGCGATCCCAAGTCGGTGCCGACCCGGCCATTGCATGGGCCCCACCTGCTCGGACACGTTACATCGGCACTATCTCCAAAACTCAAGAGCGCCAAGTCTTACGAACACGCCTGCGATATGTTTACGTGGTTTTTAAGAAACCTCGAGGTTCCGCCTGGCAGTATCGACGGAACAATCTCGGCCGCTGTCGAGGCGATCATGAAGTCACGCGGAGACATCAGGATAACCGATCTCGCATTAGATGTGGGGGTAAACAAGAGGCTCCTTGAAAGGAGGTTTAGACGGGAAGTCGGTCTCACCGCAAAGCAATACGCCCGTGTTTTCAGGTTTAGATCGACGGCGATCAGCCTGATTGAAGAAGACAATCTAAATTGGGCCAACCGGGCCGCCGAAATGGGATTCGCCGACCAGTCTCATTTGATCAAAGAGTTCGTCACTCTTACCGGCCGCACACCGAAAAGATTCTCGGCAAATGCCGAAAATACCGACTACGGGAAACTTCTGAGTTAAATCGGACTTGTCGCAAAAGTACAAGATTTTTGGCGTGCCAGGTGACATCATATATCTCAACGGAGGAAGTTTATGACAAAATTGAGCACACTTTTCATGATCGCATTAATGCTAGTCGCAACCGTTGCGGTGATTGCACAAAAGGAATATCCCGCAACAAATAAGAATGCGTCAAACTTATCCGCACTCGACTTCATGATTGGAGATTGGGAAGGCGAGGGCTGGATTCAAATGGGACGTGACAGAAAAACTTTCAAAATCAAGGAAAGCTTTACGAGAAAGCTGAGCGGTTCACTGGTGGTCGTCGACGGGTTGGGTACCAATATCAATAAAGAAACCGGGTTAAAAGAGATTATCCATACTGCGTACGGGGTTTTCTATTATGATGCGAAGGTTGATAAGATCGGATTTCGCTACTACAAAGAAGACGGAACCAACGGTCAGACTTATCCGGAATTCTCGGAGAACAAAATGGTTTGGGGGTTCATAGCGGAACCAAGCAAGTCGGAAATCAGGTTTACGGAAATGGTCGACGTAAATGGATTCTGGGTTGCGAACGGCGAGGTGAAGCCGCCCGGACGTGACCAATGGTTTCCATTCTTCTATATGAAACTGAATCGGATCAAATAACAAAAGAGGCTCTCACAAAACAAGAGCCTCTTTTCCTACGATTGGTATTTTTGTTACGCTCTAGCCAATAGTCTCGGCGGAGCCTTGCGCTTGAGAAGTTTTCTCAGCTTCAAACGCGCCTTATGGAGTTGTGACTTGCTGGTTCCAACCGAGCATCCGAGGATTCTGGCAACCTCTTCGTGTTCGAATCCCTCGATGTCGTGCAGGATAAACACATTCTTATAACCGTTCGGCAATTCCTTTATCGCGTTGTCGAGTGCAATTCTGTCGACAACCGGCATCTTGCTCGGTTTTTCTGATCCTCGCACGATTTGAACAGGCGTATCGCCCTCTTCGGTCGTCTTTTCAAACTTGACCGTTCTTTTCCGGAAGTGCATCAGCACCTGATTCACCGTCAAACGGTGCAGCCATGTTGTAAAGGCCGAATCTCCACGGAAACTACCGATCTTCCGGTGAAGCTGAATAAACACGTCCTGCGTTAGGTCTTCCGCCTCGTTCGAGTTTTTGAGCATTCTGAGGCAAATTGCGTACACCCGTCTGTGATGGCGGTTGTAAACCTCTTCGAAGGCGATCATGTCACCCTTGGAAGATGCCTGCGTGAGCTCGTAATCACTCATCTCGGACACGTCTTGCACGGCTTTCTTACGAGCCTTTGATTTGCCCAAGGACTCCGGGTCTGTGGTCTGCAGTACCGGATAATCTAGTGTTTCTGTAGTTGCCATTTGATGAATCCCCCCAGGGTTTCTATAACAATTGCCGTGCCAAACCGCTGTTTCGATAGCGTTTCCTAGTATATGTCAATGAATACGGGCATTTATTCCGAAAAGTCCACGGACATACTTATTGTTTCGTAATTCATCAGAAAGTAGATTTAAACCAAAACGTGTATTCCGTTACCGTTTGGGAACGATTTCGTCCGCGCGATCGGTAGAAATTGAACGTTTTTGAGTGGATTTTGTTGCAAAGTCTTTATTTCACTTTTGATTTTGTGGTGATACTATTTCGCATAGAGACCCGATCCGATGCATTTTTTTAGATTCAAAATACTGTCGCTGATGGTCCTGCCGTTAATACTGGCATGCGCTTTTTCGGTGAAAGCACAGGAGCCCGTTACTGCTCAACGCCCGGAAATGGGCGACGAAGAGGATATTCCCGCTCTCTTAAGACACTTGCCCGACTGGGAGTCGAAGCGGGATTCTGCTGTTTTTTTTACCGAACCAGGGAAATTCTTCGAGTTTTTCCGGGACCGGCGGATTATCAACGAGATAGAGTTTATCCCGGGTACTGAAGCGGTGTATGCAAAATACGGGGAAGGCGAGTTGTTAATCGTTGAATACTCCACTCCTCAGGTGTCAGCATCCATTGACGAAAGCATACTGGCCGCAGCCGGTACCGTCGATGACGGTTACGTTTATCGACGGATCGGTAACTACAACGTATTTGTGTTCGACCCGCCAGATACTGTCGCGGCTGCGAGATTGCTCGACCAGATCAAGTATGAAAAGGTCGTGATCTGGCCATATGGAGACCCAAAACCATTTTTTGCACGTGAACGCGAGTTCATTGTCGGTACAACCAATCTGTTCATAAGTACGGTCCTGTTTATCCTCACTTTTCTAGGTTCCGCCGGTATAGTCGGAGTGATATTGGGTGTCCTGTATTTTCGGGCCGGCAATCGCCGCCGGGCTTCGATGGTGGCATTTTCAGACGCCGGAGGCCTGACGCGTTTAAATCTGGACGGACTCACCCCCGATATTCCCGTCAAGTATATGCTGAAAGAGTAGCCCGACGCATGCTTCGAACCCGGGTTCCTACCCAAGTGCGTCGACCAGCCGTTCGATATCTTCTCGATTGTTATAAAAATGGGGTGAGATGCGAAGTAGCCCGCTGCGGGACGAAACGATTGTGTTTTTCGCTTCGAGGTCACGGAAGATCTCATTGGCACTCATTTGCCCTATCGGCTCAAGGGAAACGATCTGCGATTTCTCTCCTTTCGCACGCGAACTCACGATCCTGAAGGTGTCAG
>JAOTWT010000162.1 GCA_029862725.1 Acidobacteriota bacterium
GATCGCGGAACTTTCCGACTATGGTTACGGCGACATTACCGATCAAAAGATAAAGGAAGTCACGTCGCTCGGTTTGAAATACAACCTTTTGACTCGCTACACGTCTTTTGTCGCCGTGCGCGAAAAGATAATGAACCCCGGCGCATCAGCGAATGAAGTCAACCAGCCGCTTCCCCTGCCCGTGGGGGTGAGCGATATGGCGGTCGGTAGCGAACCCGAGCTGATCTGGCTTATCGCCGTTGCGGTGTTGATCGCGTTTTCGTTGATTGCGCTACGCGGCGGACGTTTGATCTTGGCGACAGCCGCCGGGCGACATCCGGCAGGGGGATAATACCGTGACCGGCAAGAACTGGAAAACATTACTGCAGGTTCTGTTGGTCATACTTTTGGCGGCCGGGGTCAAGTATCAATATTCTTCCGCAAATGTCGATCACCTCGGCTGGGTATTAGCGCCTTCCACATGGGCGGTGGAAGCGGTCACCGGAATCGATTTTTATTACGAGAATCACTCGGGATATCTGAACCCGGACAGGACGTTTTTGATTGCCGCCTCCTGTTCGGGGGTCAACTTTCTTGTGACGGCTTTTCTGGTGCTGTCGATAGGCGCAATTTGGAGAAAAAGAGAAGAAGGCGCGTCGTGGAGATCGCTGATTCTATACGCAGCGCTCGCGTACGCGACGACGATCGTTGCCAATACGGTCCGTATTTCGACGGCCCTACGGCTTCGCGAGGTGCCCGCCGAAACGGGGCTCTTCAGCGACGCGCAGGTACACCGCCTCGAGGGGATCGCTGTCTATTTTGGCTTTCTTCTGCTGCTTTTTTGGTTGAGCGGCATCGGCGAAAGCTCCGATCGAAACAGATCGCGCTCCCATGGACGCCTGGCAATCCCGCTGCTGCTCTATTATTCGATGACGCTCGGAATTCCGTTTGCGAACGGCGCTTACCTACAGGGTTTCATATTCTGGGAACACGCCGCATTTGTCGTCATCACCCCGTTGTTGATGATCCTTCCCTTTTTAGCTGCCAGGCGATTGACCACGAAGATCTTTGCCTGGTAATTTGCGCATTGCGCCTTGCTGGGACGAAAGGTATCGCCGCGGTATTGCAGAAGAGGTTTAAGATTTACTCGCACTTTCTGTCGAGATTGCATTCGGCATTGAATTCATTCACGAAGGACACAAGGGCCGCAAAGAACTGGCGGTGTCTTTCAAATTTGACTACTTCCTTGCTTAGTTGACCGAATCCCTAGTATCGCTTTTGTCCCTGTTGACTACAGAACCTTGCTTTTTCGGTGTGCTCCGAGGTTAACACTCCCTCGGAAACCCGCCATCTGACGCCGAAGCTCGAGATTCGCTAATCTTGCGAAATCCCCTCCATCTAACTTATCCACTTCATTTTCCCTTACTGGGATCATTTGTCTCGTATATTTTCGCGGGTTGCGCCTTGTCATATATTTCTTTAACTTACTCTCTCGTCCCAAATCACGTTAGAGGAGGATAAAATGACATCCCCGCAGACAAAACCATACGGTACCTGGAAATCCCCGATTACATCAGAGCTGATCGTCTCCAGGGCAATCGGACTCGGCGAAGTGCGCCTGGACGGTGAAGACATCTACTGGTCGGAATTGCGCCCGTCCGAAGGCGGCCGTATCTGTGTCGTACAACATACTTCGGACGGAAGAGTCATCGACCGGCTGCCGGCGCCTTTTAATGCGCGTACGCGTGTTCACGAGTACGGCGGAGGAGCATACTCGGTCAAAGACGGCATTCTGTATTTTTCCAATTTCGAAGATCAGATCCTCTATCGCCAGGAGGGCGACAATGCGCCGGAGCCAATCACAAAAGACCCCGCCATGCGATATGCCGACGGCGTGGTCGATCCATCTCGCAACCGCATAATCTTGGTGCGAGAAGACCACAGGCATCCGGAAAGCGAGGCGATCAACACGATTGCAGGCATCGATCTGACCAACGGCGAGAGTTCGGTGTTGGCGTCGGGCAATGATTTTTATGCCTCGCCGCGGATTAGTCCCGACGGTTGCCGTTTGGCGTGGATGACCTGGCACCATCCGAAGATGCCGTGGGATGGTTCTGAATTATGGGTTGCCGATGTCATTGAAGACGGCACACTGCGAAACCAAAAACTCGTCGCCGGAGGCGAAAACGAATCCGTGTTTCAACCGGAATGGTCCCCCGATGGGGTCTTATATTTTGTCTCCGACCGCACCGGCTGGTGGAATCTTTACCGAGAGTCGGGAGAAGGTGTCGAATCAATGTGCGCGATGGAAGCAGAATTCGGAATGCCGCAATGGGTGTTCGGGATGTCGACATATGCGTTTGCTTCGAAAAATGAAATCGTCTGCACCTTCACCCAAAACGGCGAGTGGACTCTTGCAACGATTGACACCGTTTCGCTCGAGCTAAAAGAGATCGGGACACCATTTACGGACGTTTCCGATGTCCAGGCCGGATCCGGGTTTGCCGTATTCCGGGCGGGCTCTCCGATGCTTCCGGCTTCGATCGTCCGGCTGGATTTGCAGAGTCATGAAATTGCGACCTTGCGGCGCTCCAGCAACGTCAACGTTGAGGCGGGTTTTTTGTCCGAACCGCGGTCAATCGAATTCCCAACCGCTCAGGGCCTTACCGCACACGCTATTTTTTACCCGCCGAATAACAAGGATTACCGGGCACCCGAAGGTGAACGCCCGCCTTTGATCGTCAAAAGCCATGGTGGTCCGACAGCCGCCGCCGACGCCACTTTCAACCTTCGGATCCAGTACTGGACCAGCCGCGGCTTTGGAGTCGTCGACGTAAACTATGGAGGCAGCACGGGTTATGGTCGCGCTTATCGTGAACGCCTTGATGGCGTCTGGGGTATCGTGGATGTCGAGGACTGCGTGAACGCCGCGAAATTCCTGGTCGAACAAGGCGAAGCGGACAGCGACCGCCTGGCGATCACGGGAGGAAGCGCGGGCGGATACACGACGCTCTGCGCGCTCACTTTCCACGACGTGTTTAGCGCCGGCGCGAGCCACTATGGTGTCAGCGACCTCGAGGCACTTGCGGTCGACACACACAAATTCGAATCCCGCTATCTGGATGGTCTGATCGGACCCTATCCGGAGCAAAAAGAGCTCTACAGGCGGCGTTCTCCGATTCATTCGGCGGATCGTCTGTCGTGCCCCCTGATCGTATTTCAGGGCTTGGAAGACAAAGTGGTGCCGCCGAATCAGGCTGAGGCAATCGTCGAGGCGGTAAGGAAAAAAGGGCTGCCGGTCGCCTATGTACCCTTTGAGGGCGAACAGCATGGATTCCGGCGGGCGGAGAATATAAGACGGGCGCTGGACGGTGAGCTCGATTTTTATGCCCGCATATTCGGGTTTGAGCCGGCCGACGAACTGGAACCGGTACCCATCGAAAACATCGATTGATCGGGAATGGGTCGTGAGCTGTGGGCTCTTGATAACGGCGGTCTAAATCGCATTCACCTCCGACGCCCGGCCAATGGGGCCCGGGCGTCCCCGCCTTTTATCACCGTGCCAGCCTGTTAAGACTCCTCCCGCGCGGCGGCGCTCACGGCAGCCACTACCGCTGGAATAACTGATAAGTTAACGCCGGCACGCGGCCGACCAGCTTCGCATAGCCGAAAGAGCGCACATCGCCGCGGTTTACCGGCCACGGGTCATAGATCCTGAGTGTCGTCCCTATAGCCGTACCGTCGCCGCGGATCCCGGCAATCACCGCGAAATGACCGCTGCTTGCATTGCCCGCAACGTATGCCATTACATTCCACAAAATGTGTGTCGCAACGGGGCCGCGCCTGATTACGTTTGCAAGGCCCGTCGCGGTCCAGCTTTGCGGAGGGTGCATACGGAGATTAAAGTGTCTTGCGTAAGCGGCTGTATGCGTTGGTTCGTTGAGTTCCGAGTCATTCAGCAGTCCGCCATCGGCTGTCAGAAGGCTCGCCGGGACGCTTGAACGGGGAATGCTTTGGCGCAGCAGCATCGCTGTAGCCGCCAACCAACAGGCGGTCGGGTCGTGTTGCGGTACCAGTGTCACCGGGTGCAGGATTGCGTATTGCTCGGTCTGGCGAAGAGTTGCCCAGGTGCAGGGTCCGACTTCCCCGTCCGGAACAAGCCAGTTGGCGTTTTGAAATGCAACAACCGCGCGTCTCGTGAGAGGTCCGAATTTCCCATCGGTCGTCAGATTTGGCGACGGCAACGACCGGCTGTTCAACAAAGTTTGCAGCTCGACCACCTCAGGACCTCGCGCACCGTTTCTTATAATTTGGTTACTCATTTTTTGCTCCTCCAGCATCAGGTTTGAATTTGCTCAAACCAACAATGTAAAACCCTTTTTCAAGGTCATCATAATCCGTCCATGAAGCTTATTAAAGCACTAAGTTTATGACGTGGTGAGGCGTGTGTTTTGCATAAAGTGCCCTATCGCTGGGCAGCCAGCCACAATCGGAAACCCCGAATTAAAAAGACTATGTTATTTGGTTGGATCGCGCCGCCGAAATTCCATTGACAATTGCTGTCAGCGAGCTAGAATTAGTCTGCCCGGGCGGGAATAGCTCAGTTGGTAGAGCGCAACCTTCCCAAGGTTGAAGCCGCGGGTTCGAGTCCCGTTTCCCGCTCCAGCCTAAAATTCCAAATTCAAGTCAGAAGCAGCAGGAACGCATTTACGACGAGTGATGCTGCGTGTGTCGGGGTAAGGCCGATGAAAAAACCGGAGCCACCGGTATGTACCACTCCTGGGTGGTGCCCCGGGAAGCTTCCCACTCCTAAAATTCCTTGCGCTAATTATCAGATAGACTTACACTTGGCAAAACTATAAAAATGCCGCCCGTTCTTGCCCACCGGGTTGTAAAGTCGAACCAATCTTGAAGGAGGATTTTCGATGTTTGCGATAAATACCCAGTACGCTGTCCGCCGGCTCCTGCCGTTTATTTTTTCTATTTTTTTGGGATGCATCCTGCATGGTCAGGCCTTTTCCCAGATCGTCATCAACGAGATCATCCAAAACCCCGCGGCGGTCAGCGACGCGGTCGGAGAGTGGTTTGAGGTTTTCAACCCGGGCGGCTCGCCGGTAGACATCAATGGCTGGACGATCCGGGACAATGACTTTGATAGCCATGTGATAGATAACAGCGGTCCGCTTATGGTCCCCGCTGGAGGCTTTCTGGTTCTGGGCATCAACGCCGATTTTGCAGCGAACGGCGGTGTAACGGTCGGTTATCAGTACTCGGATTTGTTCCTAGCCAACGGTGCGGATGAACTGGTTCTGCTGGACACAACAATGGCGGAGATCGACAGGGTGGAATGGGACGGTGGGCCTTCTTTCCCTGACCCCAACGGCGCTTCGATGTCGCTCGTCGGGCCGGGTCTCGACAATAATGTCGGGGCTAATTGGTGTGAGGCTCCGACACCTTTTGGTGCCGGTGACCGTGGAACTCCCGGCGCGGCAAATGACTGTCCCATCGGGCCCCCGCTGGTGATCAACGAGATCGACTATGATCAACCGGGACTCGATCTTGCAGAATTCATCGAGATCAAGAACACCGGCAACTCAATCGAAAGTTTGAGCGGCGTCACTCTCTTGTTGGTCAACGGTGCTACCGGCGCGAGTTACGGCAGCTTCCCGCTGCCATCCGTGAGCCTCGCCCCGGGCGATTATTTTGTGGTTTGCACGAACGCCGCCACGGTCCAGAACTGCGACCTCGATGTGCTCAGTTCGATCCAAAACGGCTCCCCCGACGCCGTCGCGCTCATCTTTAGCGGTGTCGTCTTCGACGCGGTCAGTTACGAGGGAGACACGGTCGCACCCTATACCGAAGGTTCAGGCAGCGGCCTCGAAGATTCGGGTGCGAGCGGTCAGGACTTCAAGGGGATCGGAAGATTTCCCGACGGTGTTGACACCGACCAGAACAACGTGGACTTGGTCAACTCCTGCATCACGCCCGGTCGCCCGAACACCTCTTTGAGCGGCAATTGCGCTCCGGGCGGGCCCGCGCTGGAAATTTTCGAGGTCCAGGGAAGCGGACTTGCGTCGCCTTCCGCCGGGCAGGCGGTCTCACTGGCAGACAATGCAGTGACGGCGCTCGGCACGAACGGGTTTTTCATCCAAACGCCCAGCGCTCGAACTGACGGGGACGTTGACACGTCTGACGGAATTTTTGTTTTCACGGGCGGAGCTCCCGCGGTATCTGTCGGCGACCGGGTCGACGTTACCGGTAATGTCATCGAATTCTTCGGCTTCACCGAGGTCACCGGGTCGCCTTCCGTCAGTGTAACGGGAAGCGGAGCCGTGCCTGACCCCGTTTCTTTCGATCCCACCGTTCCCTCCCCGGATCCGTTGGCACCGAGCTGCGCAATCGAACTCGAGTGCTACGAGGGAATGCTCGTCGAGATCGCGAATGGTTCGGTGACAGGTCCGAACCAACGCTTCGGTTCCGACCCGATCGCAGAAGTCTTTGTCGTGGCCCGGCCAAACCGCGCATTCCGCGAACCGGGTATCGAGTTCCCCGGCATTTCCGGCTATCCCGTTTGGGACGGCAACCCCGAGGTCATCGAGCTCGACCCGGACAAACTGGGGCTGCCCAACCAGATCATACCGGCAGGCTCATCATTCTCCGGGATCGGTGTCCTCGGTTATGAATTCGGGGGGTATGAGTTCTGGCCACGCGAACTGACCTTCACTCCGGCTCCATTGCCGGTGCCGGTGCGGGGAAGAGACGAGGGCGAGGTCACGGTTGCGACGCTGAACCTGTTCCGCCTCTTTGACGATTTCGACGATCCGCCAAGTGT
>JAOTWT010000163.1 GCA_029862725.1 Acidobacteriota bacterium
ATCATCCCGTATGTGCTGACGATCATCGTTCTCGCGGGATTCATAGGTGCTTCGAATGCGCCAAAGGCTTTGGGAATTCCATATCGAAAGGAGAAGTAGCGTATAACGCTGGAAAGCTCTTATGAACTACGAAAATGCCGTCGAGGCCCGGGACTTTATCAATTCCAGGGCCGGTAAAAAGATAGGAATCGCGTTAGTACTTGGCAGCGGTCTCGGAGGCTTCGCCGAAGAGCTCGACGAAAAGGTCGTTATTCCCTACGAGGAAATCCCGCATTTTGCCCTTTCCACTGTCCAGGGACACGCAGGTCAATTAGTGGTCGGCGACATCGACGGCGTGACCGTTGCAGTGCAGCAGGGACGGTTCCATTACTACGAGGGCTACGACATCAAGCAGGTAATTTTTCCGATGCGGGTTTTTGGTCTCCTGGGGGTTAAGAACGCGATTTTGACCAATGCCGCCGGAAGTGTCCTGACGAGCTTCAAACAGGGACGGCTGATGCTCATTCGGGATCACATCAATCTGATGGGCGTAAGTACTCTGCGCGGCGAGAACGACGAACGGTTCGGTCCGCGTTTTCCGGATCTGACCAATGTATATGATGTCGGATTGCAGGAAATCGCGGTACAGGAAGCCCACAAGCTCGCCAAGCAGCGCGTAAAAGACGGCCTCGACAAGAAGCGAGCGCCAATCCTGAGACGAGGTGTTTATTGCGCATTGGCGGGCCCCAATTACGAAACGCCCGCGGAAGTCAGGCTGATCCGTATGCTCGGCGCAACGGCGGTTGGGATGAGCACGGTACCCGAAGCGATCGCCGCCCGTCACCAGGGCATCAAGGTGCTCGGGATTTCTTGTATTACAAATCTGGCTGCCGGAATCACAAATCAGGTGATCGATCACAACGAGGTCATGGAAACAGGCGAGAGGGTAGGTGAGAAGTTTAAGGCGCTGCTTCGCCGGATAATCCGTCGGATCGGTAATAAGAAGCAAAAATGATCGTAGGTATATGCGGCGGCACAGGTTCCGGTAAGACAACGATGGCAAATGCGCTCGTTGAGCGGATCGGTGCGCATGCCATCAACCTGATCGAGCAGGATTCCTATTACAAGAATCTCTCGTCACTGCCGCTCGACGAAAGACGCGTAGCCAATTTCGACCATCCAGATTCACTCGATATCGACAACCTCGCGGCCGATTTGAAGAGTCTCAAAGCCGGAAACACCGTGGAAATACCGGTTTACGATTTCACAACGCACACAAGGAAGTCCGAGCCCCTTGTGCTTTCTCCGAAACCGGTCACGGTGCTTGAGGGGATTCTGATTCTTTCCATCGCCGAGTTAAGAGAACAAATGGATATCAAGGTCTACCTGGACACCTCCTCCGATACGAGGCTGCTAAGGCGAATCAAGCGCGATATCCAGGAACGCGGGCGAACGCTCGAGCAAACCCTCCTGCAATACGAGACCACCATTCGGCCGATGCATCACGAGTATGTCGAGCCGACGAAGGAATTTGCCGATATCGTCGTCCCGGAGGGCGGACACAGGGGACTGCTTGTCGATATGCTCGCGGCTTTAATAGAATCAGAAATGAAGAGGTCGGTTACAACGATTTGAACGCACGGGCATCCTAGAAGAGCAGATTATGGAATCAAATCCAGATGAGTTGATCAAGGCCGCATTGGCCGTTCGCGAACTGGCGTTCGCGCCCTATTCAAATTTTCGCGTCGGAGCCGCCGTCCGCAGTAAATCGGGACGCATTTACACTGGCTGCAATGTTGAATCCGCAAGTTTCGGGCTGACAGTTTGCGCCGAAAGAGTGGCGATTTGGAAAGCGGTCTCGGAAGGCGATACAGATCTGACGGCGATTGCTATTGTCACGGACACGGAAAAGTTGACGCCGCCATGCGGGGTTTGCCGTCAGATCATTTGGGAATTTTGCGGCGATGTACCGATCATCCTCGCCAATTGCCGTGGGGACCGCGACACGTCGACAACCAACGAACTGCTGCCGAGGGCCTTTGATACCAAGTTCCTCAAATAAAGGACCCACCGAATTGACCCAGGAATAGATTATGAAAAAGAGAGTTATTCGAAGCACGTTGCTCGTTGCAGTCGCATTCTCGCTTGCGTTGACGACGATCGCCCGTTCGGCTGCCGTCGGAGTCGAGTACGATTTGCTGATCGTCGGCGGGACCGTGGTAACGATGAATCCCGGCAGGGAGGTGATCGAGAACGGTGCCGTTGCGATCAAGGACGGCAAGATCGGCGTCATCGGTCATTCGGAGACCATCCCAACGCTAAGGGCCAAACAGATAATCAACGCCGAGGGCAAACTGGTAATCCCGGGCCTGATCAATACACACACGCACGTACCGATGACGCTTTTCAGGGGTATTGCCGACGATCTCGACCTGCAGCAATGGCTCGAGACCTATATCTTTCCGGCCGAGGCAAGAAACGTCGATGAGAATTTTGTGCGTGTCGGGACAAGGCTCGGACTGGCGGAGATGATTCGCGGCGGAACGACTACATATACCGATATGTACTATTTCGAGTCCGCGATTGCGGAAGAGACCTCGCTCGCGGGTCTGCGTGCCGTCCTCGGTGAAACGGTCATCGATTTTCCGGCCCCGGACAACAAGACGTTTGAGGAAGGACTCAAGTATACGGAGAGATTCTTGAAGAAGTGGCAAAACGATCCGCTGATAACCCCGGCGGTGGCACCTCATGCCCCTTACACGGTTTCAGAAGCACACCTGAAGGACGCCGAAGCACTCTCGAAAAAACACAGCGCCCCGCTGCTGATCCATCTCGCCGAAGCGGAAACGGAGGTTGATTTTGTCCGAAAAAACAAAAATATGCGCCCGGTTGAATACGCGGATAAGATCGGGATATTAAGTGAGAGAACAATCGCCGCGCATGTAATTCAAGTAAATGATGCGGAACTTGATGTCTTAAAGGCCCGCGGCGTCGGGGTCGCTCACAATCCGGAGTCCAACATGAAGCTTGCAGCCGGCGTGGCGCCCGTACCTGCAATGATCAGGAAGGGTTTACGAGTCGGACTTGGAACAGATGGTGCGGCTTCGAATAACGATCTGAGTCTTTGGGAAGAAATGGACACGGCAGCGAAACTTCATAAGATTTTCAGCCGGGACCCGAAGGCAGCTTCGGCCCAAGAGATGTTCGAACTTGCGACCATCGGGGGTGCATCTGCGCTTCATATGGAAGAAAAGATCGGATCGCTTGAAGTCGGAAAACTGGCAGATATCGTCCTTGTGGATATGGACGGGCTTCATCAAACGCCGCTCTACAACGTTTATTCTCATCTCGTCTATGCGGTGAAATCCGCGGATGTCGCGACGGTGATAGTAAACGGAAGAATTCTGATGCTCAACCGCACTTTGCTCACCTTAAATGAAATAAGGGTGAAAAAGGAAGCCAACGACTATCAAGAAAAGATCGTCGCAAGTCTGAAGGGGGAGTAGCCACCGAGGATGGACGACCGTCGGCTTTTGCCAATGTTTACTTGCCTATAATGTCCGTTCGTAACATAATACGGGGATGTTCCGCGTGTCTTTGATGGATCTGTCGCTTAAAATCAAATGTTTGTCATAAGACGTGTTCCGGTAGTACCAAGGAGACTGAATATGCAATTACGCCCGATTAAGACAATTTTCGCTTATGCTGTGATCTTCATAGCGGCGTCGATATCTCTCGCCCAGGACGGACCGCAGACCAAGACCCTCGGACAGCTCAAAGAATCGGCTCCGCCGGCCACGCCGACGACGGCTGAGGTGATGCGTGAGAGGATTTCGAACGCTAAGGCATATATCGTTGTAAAGAATTATCCCGCCGCTGTTTATGAGCTAGAAAATATCAGACGTGAAACCAATGAACCGACCGTAAATCGCGTCTTAAACGTCCTTTTGATGCATGCCTATCTGGAACAGGGTGATTACCAAAAGGCCCAGAAATTCCTAAAAGAACTCCACAAGGATCCCGCAAAAGCGCTCGATTATTTTGCCGTGGCGAGTCAGGTTATTAGCGGAGCGCGTACGCAACTGGCACGTTACAATGCGCTCGGTGTGAGTGTTTCGGATACGACTCTGCCGGAAGAAGCGAAGGATGATCTTGAGAGCATGAGAGAAACCCTCGAGATGGTCGCGGCCCAGTCGAAGGAGATCGGCAAAAGAAAAGAAATGGCGGGGACGGCAGTTGCAATTCTGGAAGAGTCCAGTGC
The DNA here is from genome assembly GCA_029862725.1 of Acidobacteriota bacterium. Lineage (GTDB taxonomy): Bacteria > Acidobacteriota > Blastocatellia > Pyrinomonadales > Pyrinomonadaceae > Aridibacter. Next base: position 4,241 of record JAOTWT010000163.1, read on the forward strand.
CGCTCGCGGCAATTTGGCACGGGATGCCTACGACGAAAAACGCTGGACGGATCAAGTTGCTGAAGCCAGGGAACAAATCGTCACGCCGCGCAGCAACATTATTAATGCGGTCAAAAGCCCCTTGGCGGTACCCGACCAAACGCCGGATGTCACGCTCGTTGCGCAAAGGGTTGCGGATGAAGAAAAGCCGCCGATTGTCGAACCGGAGAATGGGAGCCCGGTTTCCAAACCGAAGGCCGTTGAGCTGAAGCAGGTGGCCGGGGAGCAGACCGATAAATCGTCCGCCAAGACGATTGCCGCTGAAAAGCGCGTGGCCGAGACGCCGAAGAGTGCTCCAACGGAAACTGAATCGGCAAAGATTCTCCCAGTGGACCGGAAGGTGCGTGTGATCAGATCGGCCGAGAAGAAGCCGGTCGACAGTTCGGAATCGAAAGAAGAACAACCCAATGTGAAATCGACCGATCAGGTTGCACTCGAAGAACAGCCGGGCAACGACGAAAAAGACGAATGGGTTGAAGGATCGCCGCTGCCGATAGGTTCTTTGATCGGATACGCGACCAAACGCGTCAATCCCATTTATCCTCGACAGGCAATGTCGATGCGAATGACCGGTACCGTAAGAGTTGAGGTTATCGTAGATGAAGACGGCAGGGTATCCAAGGTTGAAAATTCGAGCGGCCCTGCGCTTCTGATACGTGCAGCGACCGATGCCGTCAGGAGATGGAAGTTCAAGCCGTTTGTACGCGACGGACAGCCTGTCAAAGCGACCGGCTTTGTGAGTTTTAGCTTTAACCTTTAATCTTACGAATCAATGAATATATGGCGGCGGCATCGAATCTGGTGCCGCTTTTTCTATTGACCATTTATCATTAGTGTCCAACCGTTAGTCGAACAGTATCATTTGATTAGAGCTGTCGGTTTCTGAGTTTCTAATTCATTGTTGTTAAGTATCTCCGTAAATTGGGTTTACTCGTATATTGATAACGAAGTTCTTTATAGAAATTCGTGCAGATTCGATTCACATTAATTGATCGGTCGCGCAGCCATCGTAGATGGCGAAAAAACACAGCCATCGTAGATGGCGAAAAAACGCAGCCATCGTAGATGGCGAAAGGATGTAGCCCACAGCGAAGGCTGCCGGAGCTGTGGGTACAAAGAGAAAAATGTTAAAGCCCGGGAACGGGCGGCAGATGAGCCTGCCGTCGGCCGCTACACGGGCATTCACCGATTGGCTCGTCACCCGTAGCTTGGCCTTTCGGCCATCGCTACAGGCTACACGCTCACGCCATCTACGAATGGCTAAGACGAATTCAAAGAAAGGAACCCGGCTGAGGTCAAAAAATAGAAATATCGCTGTAAACACAAGATCACTAATGCTTTACAGTATTTCCAAGCGCAAACAGTTGGACACTAGTGAACAATTTAACAATTTTCAGTTCTCTCGACCCTTGTCCGTCGGCATGTGTTTTTGCCGCTAATAAACGCGGATCGAAAAGACGATTAGCGCCGATCTGAATCGCGAAAACGGAAAAGGACTTGATTTGGAGCCCATTGCGCCAAAACGATGTCCGAATAGCACATTTCTTAAAATCAAAAGAGGGTGGATCAAATTTGATCCGCCCTCTCCTAATTTCGCATCAGTTTCAGTTTCTATTCAGGAACCGGGAATACATGCGTGAAATGCTTTTTGCCGTTACCCAAGTTTCGGACATAAAGAATCGGCCTGCCGGAATCGTCGCGCTCGACAACCTGGCCCCATTCACGACTGTCTCCAAAGTCGATATCGGCGCCGTTGCCGTTGCAGCCGCGTCCACGGCACGGAGTGGGACTGGGTGTGGGAGTGGGATCTCCGCCGCCGCCATCGGTGTGGTTGTAAATCAGTTCAAGCTGCTGATAGTCATGACCATCCGGATGCTCGTTATTCGGCGGGCCAACCGGGTCATTTGTATAATCCATACAGGTCCCAAAGTTCGTATTGTTAAACGCTTCGTCCTGGTGATCGAGCCCGAAAGCGTGGCCGATCTCCTGGCACATTACAAAATTTCTCCACGGTGCCGTGTTGTAAGGGGGGTTATTGTAATAGGTGTCGTTGAGTTTTACATATGCGCCGGTGATATGTGTTCCGCTTACCGAAATGCCGGCGATTCCCAGCCAGCCGGTGTTGCCGTAACTGTCATTACAAACCTCGATTCGGCCTGCTGTGATCCTGCATTGTCTGGGTCTTGTGCCCCCGGCAGTTTCAGAGACCCCGATTACAGTGGAAGCATTCCAATCGCTGATTGACTGCACAAAAGATGGATACCACTGACTGCTGAGATTGTTGCCCAACAGAAGGTTGTCTGGGTTCGATGTGCTCGCCCAGTGGTAATTTCCCCACTGATGGTCCGCCTCAACCTTATTGCTCGCGAAAAATATCACGGCACAAAAAGCTACCGCAACTAAAAATCCGATCCGAAACTTCATTTAACGTGTTCTCCTTAAGTGGTTTGATCAATTTACGTCTTTTTATGGGACATAAAAGCATAAAAAT
>JAOTWT010000164.1 GCA_029862725.1 Acidobacteriota bacterium
GCAATTATCTCTGGTTTTAGAAGGCATCCTGTGCCAGGCACTTTTGCCTAACGCAACCGGTGATGGGCGCGTTATGTCGATGGAAGTCTTGATCCCAAATTCTGCGGTCCGAAATCTGATACGTGATGACAAGATCCATCAGATCTATTCGATGATGCAGGCCGGGGCCGACAGATATGGCATGCAGACACTCAACCAGTCGCTTGCTGGCCTATTCCGAAAACGCCGGATAACTTTGGAAACGGCAATGACGATTTCACCAAATGTTGACGAATTAAAGGATCTTTGTACCCGGCCCGGATACACAAATCGGGACGGACAAGGCCCGGTCTCAAGAGCAACTCCTCGAATTCATCGGTCAACACTGGATTTGGATTCGAAAAGCAATACGCAGGGGCAAGAGCCCGAATAGATTGGCTGGAGTAAGTGCCGCCGCGGCGCGGGCTGATGAGTGCGACACCTATGGAAGGAGTTCCGGGTAATTAAACGAGAACACGCTTCTGATCGTGATTTTGAGGTTTTTATATGAAGAAGGATTTTGGAAATTCCGAAAATAGCCGCTTCGAAATGGATCTGGACAGCGATTCAGAAATCGGCGTTGAAGAAGATTCGACGAACCAAATTGCAATCGTTCAAACCGCGCGAGGTGAAGCGGTATCCGCGCTTCCCGCTCGAAATGAATCGATCCTGGGAACTTTCGACATGGAAGTTTCCTATTTACCGATGGATCCGAATCTTCTGAGGGCGCTGTCACTTTTGCGAGAAAACTATTTGGATGACGCATCGTTTTCGCGTGAGACTCAATTTTTGACATCGATCTCGGATTTCTCGGAACGCACACGAATTTTGGCGCTGGATGGAGAAATACTCGCGTTAACCGATATTGAGTTGTTTGAATGGCTGGTCAATGCAGAGAGGCAGATGTATCTCGGAACAGACAACCATCCTGTTTTTGAAATGCCGCTTGAGGATACGGCTTGCTCTTTTACAAGGTTGCCAAACGGACAAATCGCGATGACGGAAGCCTCTCGCGATAGTATAAACACCGCGAGAGCAAAGATGCGTTCGGTTTTTGGTGTCGACGCAATTGGAAGTCTAAATCTGGCAATCGAAACACCAACGCGCAGTGCCATAAGGTACTATCTCACCGCGGTTCCGAAAGGAGTTTCAACAGCAAGTGCCGGCAGGGACAACGACTTGACGGCGTTTCTCTTGGTTGGACGTTCAGGTTTCAGCTACGGACTTTGGAGTCCTTCGGCGGGCCTCTTTAGTGAGCACGCATTTCTTGCTCCCGAGGGAATCGATCTAAAGCTGCGCAGCAGGAATGAAGGCGCGCGGAGCGGGGAAGACCTTGAGTCGTATGTCCGTCACGCAATGGATCAATTGGCGCTTCAGCTTGCGCCCGAAAAGTTAGAAGAACTGGGGCTGTCGAAGTATGCGGAAGTCGTTTGGGCCACCGAGCGCGACCTGAATTCTGAAATAGGTTCGATAATTACGAGTTACTCGAAAAAGTCCGGGTTGGACTTTTCACATATTGGCGTGCCGATTCACGAAGCTGTGGTCGGAGGCCTATTATTTGGTTCATTTACATTTGGCGATGAGACTGCGGTCGGTGCGGAAACGCTGCCGCAGGTTAATCTCGCCCGCGACCTTCTTGTTCTGGCAGATAAGGAAGAGGTTAGGCGCCGGAAAATAGGAGAGATCCGACTTCAGAAGAGGCGAAGGCAGGCGGTCTTTACGCTTCTCGCCGCGCCGGTCCTTGTTCTTGCTTTCCTGTTTGGCGTCATCGCTGATCATTTAACCCGACAGACTTATTATGCCATTAGAGAAGCGCGTGCCGACGCAAGAACCGCGGAGCTGAAGCCGGCTCTCGAACGCAGAAAAGCGTATAAAGCGAATCTAAAGTGGTATCAGGAATTTATCACGCAAGTAAGCAGGCTTCGAAAGCATCAGCCGGTCGGGATCGGAATGCTTTATCAGCTCAATCAAAGTTATCCCTTTGAAATTGACTCGTCATTTTATGTCGAGGAGCTCAAATTGGAAGCTGATGCGGGTATTGAAATTACAGGATTGGCTCGCAATAAAGATGCTGTCACATCGTTCCTGCGATCCCTGGAATTCGCCGGAGGTGCCGAAAGCGGCAGCCGGTTGTTCAGCAATCTGACTTATGAGGTTAAAGAGGGAGTTGAGCTGCCAGCCACGCCTGCAGGTCAAACTGCGGCAGACGAGAAGTTGACAGGTTCAACGCTCACAGGCTCCGGGCCGCCTCCCGGAATTATAGCCTGGACGATAAGGGGCAACTATTTGCCGATGATGGAGTTTCTCCCACCGGATCCGAAGGCTGAGCCTCCTCCGAATGCAGCAGCCGCACCGGCAGTGCCAAAGGGTCAGCCGGGTGCCGTGCCCGCGGCGAAACCATAAAGGTTTTTGGTTAAATATTTATAAGGTCCGATTGAGACTCGGAGGCCATTTATGAGAGCGACGAAAAATAATAATTCTATTGGCGAAATCATTCTGCGCGAGTCGATGCGGCGCGGACCGGTGCTTTCGTTTGGATTGATGGCGATACTTTCGCTTGTAATCGGATGGTTGGTGTTTACGAACCTCATGAGCGGCTGGGGTGCATCTTCGGCGCAATATCGTCAGCTTGTTAATGGAAAAGAGGTTGAAAATAAGAAAACCGAAAGGCTTCTTGCAGGCGAAGATCAATTTAGGGCCAAGTTCACAAAAATCGTCGGGCTTTATGAGGAAGCGAAACCGCTCTTACCTGAAGAAACCGAAGTGTCAGATGTACTCGGTCAGGTTGAAGCGGCCGCACGCAACAACGGGGTGACTTTAACCGGGCTCTTGGCTGTTAAAGAATCAGTGAAATCACCAAGGGCGGAACAGCTGTACGAGCGGGAAATTCCGGCTCTTGTGACGGGGCCTTATCCACAGGTGCTCAAGTTCTTTAGCGCGATTTCACGTATGCCTCGAATACTGGTTGTGAGGGATTATTCTGTAGTTTCGATGAAAAACAGAGTTTCGGCGGGATTTACTCTTGTTGCGTTTCATGCGCCGCCGCCGACGGAAAAACCCCAAATACCCGGAAAGCTGACAATAAATCAGGCGCCGGGTAATCAAAAAGCGATAAAAACTGCGGAGGTGAAGAATGCTGTCAATTAATTCCGAGCCAAAACTTAAACCAGGCATCATGGATAGTTTACTAATAAAGCTGGGACTTCTGTTTTTCGGCGTATTCTTTGCGACGTATTTTGTATTTCTAACGTGGAGTTTGTTGATTTCATCGTTCGAGAATAGTGCGGCAGAATCAATCATCCCGACCGTTGCGGCTGTTGATGATATCGATCCGAAGATCGAGAAGGAGTTGGCCAAAGTCTTGAATCTGGAAGACCTTCCGGAAGACTTTACCGCGAAGGATCCTTTTCTTGACCGGAGCGGAATTACCGGCATTTCGAACGTTCAAAGAGGCCGCGTCTCGTCTCAATTAGCCCGTGCAGCCGGAAATCCGTCGCAGGCAACAAGCGCAGCTGCCCCGACCGATCAAGCGGCCCGAACAGCTTCAAATGCCGCAGATTCAGCAAAGGGGCCATCAAAAAGATCCGAGGCCGTACGGGAAATGAACACGAGTGACCGGTACGCCATTTGGGCTCACTCTTCAATTTACGGAAATTTTGTGGGAGAACCTTCTCCAACTATTTTTTCTATAAACGATTTGGTCCCGGTGGGCGTCGTTGACGGGGGAAGCGGAGCCGAGGAAGTGATGTTCTATTCCGAAGCCGCCGACCGGATCTTAAGTTTTCCTGTCGGAACAAGGCTTCATGATGGTTGGATAATGGAAGTCATTCCCGAAGGAGTGATTTTCGGTTCAGGTGACAAAGCCGTCACCAAACGCCTGAAATCGTGGGGACGATCTGTTCGTACTCGAAATTCGCAGAGTATATCGATAAATACCCCGACTGACGAATCTCGAACGGATCTACCAGAAACGAAACAGGAAATATTTGCAGGAGGAAGTAATTAAGAACTGATTTGATCACTCGGCAAAAAATGTATTTTTTTGGCGTCTGATATTCAGTATTGATTATTTATTTGGTCTTATGAGAAAACTAATCTGTATCGCACTAATCTGCTTAATACCGCTCGGTGTGTTTCCACAGGAATCCATCCGAAAGTTTGATTTAACAAAGGTCAGTGTTAGCGGATCCGATCCTACCGTTGCTGAAAATCGGAGAGTACAGGTCGCGCCCGGTAATACGGCAGAGCGAACTCAATCGATTCTGTCGATTGCAAGAAGCCTAAACTTTGCGGACCCAATAGCGGCATTGGCGTATGTTCCGGAAGGTGTTTCAGACGACATTACGATATCAAACTTTCTCCGTGATGCGATTTCCGGTAATCCTGCCCTTGTCCAGTCACAAGATTTTTGTGATGCGGACTTCGTGGGTGAAAACTTAAGTTTTAACCAAACGATGCCTTTGGTACTAGATGACCTTTTGTACCAGATCCACAGGCGGTTCAATATCAACTTTCTTGTCGGCGAAGACATTGCCAGCAAACCGATTAACATTCGGGCCGATGATGTTCCCTGGAATAAGCTCCTAAGCTCTCAGCTTTTTCTTTCGGGAGTACGCGCGACCTGTATAGGGACAAATACGATCCAGTTGGTAAGCAACGACAAACTGCCAAGACTTCAGGATACGGCGGAAGTGAAGACCGAGTTTATCAAGCTTAAGTATCTTCAGCCGGATACAGGCGGAAACGTAGACATCGCCGGACGCAGCAACAGTCAGAGTTCCGGCGGCGGCGGATGCGGCGGCGGAGCCGGCGGCGGTGGCCTTTCTGGCGGCGGTGGCGGCGGAATCCAAAATTGCGGGAATTTTGAAAAGTTAATAATAGAGATTGAGAAAATCCTTGGAATCCGGTCGGCAAGATCGAGCAGTATCGGCGGTGGGACCGGCGGGGGCAGCACCGGCGGTGGCCTGGGCCAAGACACGGAGGCCATTAGATCGAATCGTTCGGTCTCGATCGTTCCCGGCCGAAACATCATAGTTGTACGGGCTACCGATGATGAGCTTGGATTGATTAATCAAATAATTGAGAAGGCGGACAGGGCGCCATTTCAGGTCATCATTCGCGGGCTTGTCTACACGGCGAACCAGAGCAAATTGAGAGATATTGGTGTCAGGACGACAATCGTCGGTGGAAATGACAATGACAGGACGACCGGCGGAATTGACAGTTCACCGATAAGCGCGCTGGGGACGATATTCGATTTTTCGACGCTGGTCGGAACGGTCGATTTTAATGTCCAGGCATCTGCGCTTCAGACAAAAGGGATAATATCCATAAAATCACGGCCATTTGCGATGGTGATTGACGGTGATACGGCTGATCTCGATGTTGGCCGGCAGATACCGGTGCTGATCCAGTCATTAAACGCGCTTGGCAATACACCCGGCACCCTTGAAATTCTTGAGGCGGGGAATGTACTCTCCGTAACTCCGCAGGTTATAGATGACGAAGCCGGACTGCCGGTCGGTGTAAATCTCACGCTTCAACTCGAATCAAACGACGTCGATACATCGATAGTCAGTCAGGGTGTGCCCTCTGTCAATCGAAGATCGATTCAGACCCGGTTGCTCCTAAATCAGGAAACTACTGTGATCCTTGGCGGGTTTACTGTCGATTCGGCCAGTAGAGATGTAACAAAAACCCCGGGCCTTGGAGATATTCCGATCATTGGCTTGTTGTTCAAGCGAAAGGTTAAGAGAAGTGAACTAAACCGTTTGTATTTTGCGATTTCCGTATCGATAGTTCCTTACGGAGACATAATAAAACCGGATCTTTTGCCTGGAGTGAAGACTGATATACCGCAAGTTCCGAAGTCCGTTGAGAAGGTTGAGGAGGATATGTTGAAAACGGGGAATTGAATAGAAACTTTCCCTGGTTCTTTCCAGATAGCGACGCATCCTTGTGCTGTACGAATGAACGGCACAAGAAGCGGAAGCAAGAAAAAGAAAAGTAATGCCATACGACAACAGCAAAAAAGACGAAACGGAAGTGGTCCTCACGGGCCCCTCGTCGGAAACAAATGAAATACCGCGTGGATCGATTTCTTCGCCGGATGCGCTGTCTTTAGGACATTTTACCGAAGGACTTCAGGATCATACGGTGGAAGAACTCCCGCGGTTTTCGCAATTCTTAAATAAAGAGTCTTCCGCCAGATATCAGGCGATAATTTTAAGCGCAAGAATTGGAAAGTATGACTCCCATCATTTTGCCGTCGGCCTTGTGGAGATCGGGAATAGTGACCACCGAAACGGGGTCGTGCATGCGCTGCGAGTCAGTCCTCTTCAGGTAAGTTTTCAGTCGCTTGAAAAAACTTTTTACGACGAGCTTTTTTTGCAGCTCTACAATCCGCAGGCGCAATCTGTGGTGACGGAGCACGAGCAGAAAAAGCAGTCGCAGATGACCAAGAATTGGGGCGAAGGAAGAAGTCTCTTTAGCCCTGAAGAGGTAATGGCGGCACAAGCAGCCTCGGCAGCTGATTTTGAAGATGAACAGGAAGAGTGGATCGAGCTAACGGATCTAGACGAATATCAACGAAATATAAAAAGAAATGAAGCTGAACTTACGACTCAGGAGTTCATCCGCCTGATCTTGATGGAGTTTCTACGTTCAGGCTCGAGCGATTTGCATCTTGAAGCTGGGCAGCCCACGGGCCGGATCCGATTTAGATATGACAG
>JAOTWT010000165.1 GCA_029862725.1 Acidobacteriota bacterium
ACAGTTCTCGGTTACCAGCTATCCGGTCTCACTAATGAATTGCACGATGACCTCGGCCAGTTCCTCGCCCTTGTCTTCCTGCAAAAAATGACCGCCGCCTTCGATGGTTGTGTGGGGCTGTCCGTTTGTGCCTGGAATTCTCCTTCTCAGTATCCTGTCGGCGCCGCGGGTGATTGGGTCCTTGTCGCTGAAAGCAGTCAAAAACGGTTTTTCCCATTTTCGAAGGAGCTCCCATGCAGCGCGGTTTGCCTCCGATGCGGGATCGTCCGGTGTGACCGGCACCAGGGTCGGAAAATGAAGTGCTCCAGCTTTGTAAGATTTATCGGGAAAAGGCGCGTCGTACGCGGCAATTACGTCTTTTGGGATCTTTGTCGCGCAGCCCTTGCTGACGAGTTTTCCGACCGGAAAAAACGGCGTCATTTGGGAGAACTTGAGCCATGCTTTAAAAGCCACGGGCACTTTTTCATCACCGGTCGGCAGGAAGGTATTCGAAGCGACGATTCTTGTAAACCGGTCACCGTGTTCGGCCGCAACCCGGAGACCGATGAGTCCGCCCCAATCCTGGCACATCAACGTGACATTTTGTAGATCAAGAGATTCGATCAGGCTGACGATGCTGTCGACATGCATCTGGTAGCTATAGTCTCCGCGTTCCGGGTATTTATCCGATTTGCCAAACCCGATAAGGTCAGGAGCTACGACACGGTGTCCGGCGGCGTTCACGATCGGGATCATTTTCCGGTAGAGAAAACTCCACGAAGGTTCGCCGTGAAGCATCAGGACCGTTTCGCCCGAATCGCCCGGCTCATCGACATAGTGAATCCGTGCCTCGCCAAACTCGACATAATTCGGCAAAAATGGATAGTCCGGAATGTTTTCAAATCGGGTTTCCGGCGTTCGGAGAATCATAATTCGTTTGATAATCGTTACTCTTAACTCGATACCCAGACGTCAAGTACCGGTCCGTATGCAGCCACTGTTTTCGGGTTAATTTTCTTCAGCACTTGTGCGAGAACGGCCCTGTTAAACGACGTAGACGCCCATACGTCCAGTAAGGGGCCGTAAATGACTACCAATACCGGATTGATCGTCTTTAAGATCGAAACAAAGGTCTTTTTGTCGCCATTAACCGACAACCATGTGTCCAGTGCCGGACCGTAAGCGGTGACCGTCAGCGGATTGATCGACTTCAAAATACTTACCAAGATTTCCTTGTCTTTTCTGGATTTAAATCCGTTCATTACAACCCTCCTCCTGAGAAGTCCTTAGACCTTAAATATATAAGGAAAATGAATCAATCACAGTGATAGGGGTTACTAGTTCTGCTTTTGGTGGCACAGGCGAAGTTAATATTTCGGAGACCCCATCTCTGTTTAATAATTAACGGCGAGTCCACACTAAAGCCGGATTCACCCCTGAATCGGCGGCATAAACATTCCATCTTAACGCTTTACAGGTTTCACCCTGTCGGGGTCCAAGATGATTGTCGAATCATTTCCGGATGTGCCCGTCAGGCTTGCAATTAGTTAAGACCTGGGCGCGCATTACCGGTTTTATTGCATTCAGTCCAAGGTGAGAACTACTGATAACTCACCAATATCTGGATAATCCGTTTTTCCGGGCAAAATCAAAAGATAGATAAGTATGCTTAAACAAGCCATTATCCGCTATCATTTCCATCCCGGAGGGATGCTCGCATTTTCATCCCATATTTGGGTCTCAAAGTCATAAGCGGACTCAACCCGAACCGTTGGTCCGGAACGGTCCTGAGCTTCCATTTCTGCGCAAGCGTGGCCAATACGAGTATCAATTCCATCCACGCAAAACTCTCTCCAATACAGCTGCGAACTCCACGGCTAAATGGTAAGTAGATAAATTCCTGACCCACCTGTTTTATCGATTTTGTCTCCCACCGCTCGGGGACAAATTGATCGGGCTCGTACCAATAGTGTTTGTCGCGATGGATCGTAAATGGACTGATCAACACCAGCGCGCCGACCGGGATAGTGAAACCGCCAAATTCATGTTCCTCGATTGCAAGCCTCCCGATAGCCCAGGCCGGGGGATAGAGACGCATCGATTCGGCAATAACGGACTCTGTATATTTGAGGTTCGGAACATCCTCCATTGTGGGCGTTCGTCCATTGAGAACCCGGGACAGTTCCTGATGCAGCTTTGATTCCTTATTGGGGTTCTGAGAAAGAAGATGCCACGTGAAGATCAAAGCGTTTGCCGTTGTTTCATGGCCTGCGATGAAAAGCGTTAGTGCCTCGTCGCGAACCTGTTTGTCGCTCATAAAACCGCCGTCGTCTTCGTCCTGTGCCATCAAAAGCATCGAGAGCAGATCACCAACATCTTTGCCCGAGCTCCGCCGCTCATTGATGATAGCGTAGATGACTTCGTCAAGATTGTTTCTGGATTCGCGGTATTTTCGCGCAGAGGGGATTGGGAGTTTCTGCAATAGGTCGGCAAACGGAAAAAGCATAAAATCAAAGAGTTTCATCAACTCGTTCATGGCATCGCCGACCTGATTTGCCTCATCATCAACATCTGCGTTAAATAGCGTCTTTCCAACGATTTGCAGGGTTAACCGCGTCATCGCCTTTTCGACCTCGAGAATCTCGCCATCTTTCCATTCACCGCTCATACGGCTCGCGAAGTGCACCATCGATTTCGAATATTCGGCGATCCGGTCGCGGTGAAAAGCAGGCTGGATCATACGCCTTTGCCGCAGATGCGACTGGCCCTCGTTTGTCAGCAATCCTTTGCCGAGAAGCGGTTTCGCTCGCTGTAACGCGAGTCCCTTATGAAACTTGGAGTTGCTCGTAATAAGCAGATCGCGTATCAGGTCCGGGTTATTAAGAAAATAGGTCGGCCGGCTGAACATACGCATGAACGTGACGTCACCGAGACCGGCGAGCATAGTGAGAAACTCAGTCGGCTGTTTTCGAAATTTATAAAAGTGCCCGCCGACCCAACCGGGTTTCACTGACGGCGGCAATTGATCGCGCATGTGTCTAGTTTAGCAGAGGGAAAGGCACGAGCCACGAATAACTCTCACTGGATAGTGGACAGTGGATCATGGATGAATCTTCATTATTTCCTTTTGGAATGGAGTACTGTAGTCAAAAACATCGACGGCGGCGCGTCGCACTATCAATTTTCCATTATCCGCTGTCCATTGTTGCTTAGCTGGTGTCCTCGCCAAAAAGCGCAATTCCTGCTAATTTTGAACCCATGACCGAAGCGCAATCAAAGAAAATGAAACCGGATATCCGTGCGATCACGCGGCTCGTGCCGCCCGCCGGAAATCTCGTACAAGGGCAGTCCGAGCTCCCCATCGATCCGACCTTGGCCAGAGAAGCGGCAGAGATCATCGCCGCCAGCCAAAACCATTATGGCGCGAGCGAGGGCGACTCGGGTCTGCGTGCTGCCGTTGCCGAAAAGATAGCCAAATACAATGGGATCGAGATCGATGTCGAGAAACAGCCCGCAGAGCTCATGATAACTACCGGCGGCACTGGTGCCCTGATCGGTATCGCACAGAGCTTTTTGCGCGGAAACGCAGCACTCGTGTTCGAGCCGTATTACCCCTATCACCGGCGCATCATCGAAGAATTCGGCGGGAAAACCGAAGTTGTCGAGATGGATGACGACCTTACCTTCGACCGCGAATTGCTGCTGATGCATTGCCGGCAGTTGAAAGACCGGGCCGAGTTTCCTCTTCGTATGATCATCGTCTGCTCTCCCGCCAACCCGACCGGGAAGGTGCTCACGCGACAGGAACTGGAAGCGGTCGCCGATGTCGCAAAAGAACTCGATCTTCTCGTCGTCTCTGACGAGGTCTACGAACACTATGTGATGGGCGAAACCCCGCACATTCCGATCGCGACGCTGCCGGAGATGTGGGAGCGGACGATGACGGTAAATTCGTTTTCAAAATCCTGGAATATCTCGGGTTGGCGGCTTGGGTATACCTTTGGGCCGGGCGATTTGCTGTCCAAAGTCAACAACGCCGTAAATGTCGTGTATGTTTGCCCGGTGACGCCTCTTCAGGCGGCGCTTTCGAGGGTGCTTATGTCGCGTGCCGATTATTATGACAAGCTTCGCGAGAAGTTTACGGGCAAACGCGATTTTGTCTTGAATGCACTGGCCGACCTTGGTTTCGAGACCTACGACTCGGGATCCGGTTTCTATTTGTGGGCAAAGATCCCGGAAGGCAACTCGGATGCAATCAAGTTTAACGAAATGCTGATGGCGAAGGCTGAGGTCGCCGGTACGCCGGGGGCGGCTTTTGCCGACAGCGATCGCTGGGACGCGCATATGCGTATCTGTGTCGCCCGCGAGGACGACATTCTCGAGGGCGCGATGGAGCGGTTTCGGAAAGCGCTCGCATGACCGAGGCAGGTTCAAGTTTCTTGTTTGAAGTTTCATGTTTGAGAAGATCCGGTTGATCAATATTTAGCCCGGCAACCCAAAAATCGACGTCGGCAGACAAACCTGAAACTTGAAACCTGAAACCCAACGAGGCCCATGAAATACTTAATCACATGCCTGCTGATCTTTTTCGCCGTATTTAGCGTTTCCGCCCAGAACAAGCACGAAACCGCCAAACGGGTGCAGGAGACAATAAAGAAACTGGCGCCGATAAAGGCCTATGTGAGATCGGTCGAATCCACGAGTCTTCAAAACAAGGGGCCGAGCGCGGTCGTTACGGATATTTCGGACTACAACTCAGACGAAAAGCCGGAATGGAAATGGTACGAATCAAGGGAGGACTTCGAATCGGACGGGATCGAATCCTATACGACTGCCTTTATCTGGAAAAAGCAGGGCAAGATTGTCCAGGTCAACTTCACCTACTCGAGTCCGTCCGGTGACTGGGTCCAGTACGTTTTTCATACGTTCTACCCGAGCGGTACCGCTGCCAAGATCGACCGCGAGCTGCGCACCTTTATGGGCGACGTCATCGTCAATCGGATCGCGTATTACGACACCTCCGGAAAACCGGTCGCCAAGTATACGACGTACCGCGATCTGCAGACGCGGAAGCTGATCATGAAACCGGAATATTTCGAGGACATGGCGCGGGATTTTTATTTGAACGCGGGTGATCTGCCTTTTATACAGAAGGGAATTGGGGGTCCGACAAGCGGGGTCAAGATAGACAATTAGCATTTATTTCAAAACGTGCTTACCCGACTCCAAACAGGTGAGATCCTGGAATCGGCTGTGGCCAAAAAACGACATGATTCTTGCCAAAGCGAGCTACTCCGCATTGCGCCCACCTGCTTAACACCTCTTACTTTGCTATTATTCTGTCTTTGATTCTATTCATCGTTTTCTATCTATGCACTATCACTTAATCGGAATATGCGGGACCGCGATGGCCTCGCTCGCGGGCATGCTCCAGGCAAAGGGTCATAAGGTCACCGGTTCGGATCAAAATGTATATCCGCCGATGTCGACCCAGCTCGAGGAACTCGGGATCGAGATAATGAAGGGGTACCGGCCCGAAAATCTCGATTGCGGCGCCGATTCGATCATCGTCGGCAATGCCATTTCGCGCGGAAACGCCGAGCTCGAAGAACTGCTCAACCGAAAACTTCCTTATTATTCTCAAGCGGAAACCATAAAACGGCTCTTCATAAGAGGTCGTCATTGTCTGGTCGTTGCCGGGACCCATGGCAAAACGACGACGACCAGCATCGCGACATGGGTCGCCGAGGTCGGCGGTCTCGACCCCTCATTTCTTGTCGGCGGCGTCGTACAAAACTTCGGCGCGAGCTTCCGTGTCACCGAAAGCGACTACTTCATCATCGAGGGAGACGAATACGACACTGCGTACTTCGACAAAAAACCGAAGTTTATGCACTACCTCCCTGAGATCGCAATCGTGAGCAACATCGAGTTTGACCACGCAGATATCTACCGCGATATGACGGATATCAAATTCCAGTTCTCGCGTCTTATGAACCTGGTGCCTTCTAACGGGTACCTGATTGCGGGCATCGACTCTCCTGCCGTCGGTGAAGTGCTTGAGGAGATGGAAGGCAAACTGTTCGCTAACGTCGAGACATTTGGGACAAAGGAAGGTGCCAAGTGGCAGGCGCGCTACATCGATTTCTCCGGCGACCTGATGCGATTTACCGTGTTTTGCGAGGGTGTTAAGTGGGGCGAGTTCGAGACCAGCCTGATCGGGGAATTCAATGTCCGCAACATTCTCGCTGTGATCATCGCCGCCGATGCATGGGGAATACCGGTCGAAAAGATACAAGAAGCGCTGCGTACCTTTAAGTCGGTCAAAAGACGCGTCGAAATACGAGGGGTCGAGAGAGGTGTGACGGTTATCGACGACTTTGCACATCACCCGACGGCAGTTGAGGAAACACTCAAGGCCCTAAAACAGAAGTACGAAGGGAAACGCCTGATCGCCGTGTTTGAGCCGCGTTCGTGGTCGTCGCGTCTGGCGGTCTTTCAGGAACCCTATACAAAGGCGTTCAATTACGCCGATTATGTGATCATCGCCGGCGTTTATGACACCGCCAAGGCGAGCGCACTCGGCAAGGTTTTGGATACGAAGGAACTCGTCAAAGATATCGAACTGCAGGGAAAGCCTTCGTTTAGTTTTGCCGACGCCGACGAGATCGTCGAACATCTCGCGCCTGAGATGAAAGAAGGCGATGTTGTCGCCGTGATGTCCAATGGGGGCTTTGGCGGGATCCATGAGAAGCTTCTCGCGAG
>JAOTWT010000167.1 GCA_029862725.1 Acidobacteriota bacterium
CTATGGAGACGACATCACGACCAGCGTGGCGGAACTCAAGAAGCCGGCGATACCGCAAAAGGCGAAGTGGACCGATGAAGATTCGATCGTAAAGGTCGACTTTTCGGTCGATGAAAGCGGCAAGGTTGTCAGTGCGAAAGCGATGACCGGCAACGAGAATCTCAAAAAGCCGTCGGAGCAGGCGGCACTGGGCTCGAAGTTTACGGCTCCTGTAGTTGAGGGCGACAAGATGCGTATGAACGGCCGGATCTCTTACAAATTCGTCGATCGAAAGAATGTCGAGATCACGCTTGAGTCGATGGCGGTCGAACTGACCGCGGCGAAAAAACGCCAGTTGACGAAGAAATACAAATTGCATTTCTGGATCTTCGCCCTCGTCGATCGTTTGGACAAAAGTTTGGATGAGCCGACGGAATTTGAATCAAGATTCGTGACGGATGGAGTCGCCGATGTAAGGGTGCTGCTCAACGATGGCGTCGAAAACGGCGAGGAGATCTTAAAGAAAGCGGGCCTCGAGATAGACAGGTCAAACGGCACGCTTGTTTACGGAAGGATAAAGATCAAGAAGCTCTATGGCCTGGCGGAGCTCGAGATCGTCAAATATGTCACGCCCTAGAAGTCGGCAGAGTTAGCAAGGTTTCAAAGTTTCCAAAGTTGGACTTCGAAACCATACAATTCGTTCCTGCAATGGCAGCTGGTTAACAGTGTCAACTTTTGCTAACGATCTCAGCTTCGTCAACATCGAAAACTCTGGCAACTTTGCTAACTTTACCGACTTGGCCAGCGAAGAAGTAATTCTGAAGGATTACTTCTTCAATGCATCCCGGATTTCGGTCAGGAGCTCTTCCTCGGCACTCGGTCCTGCTTCGGCTTCCATGCCCTTAAAGAGCTTTATGGCCCACCGTGCGATCAGGAATACAACGAATGCGACGATAATGAACGAGACGATATCCGCGATCAGCTGCCCGTATTGCATAACCGCTTTGCCTTCCTTAACCGCATCCGCACATGAAGTGATTGCCTCGCCGCTCAAGTTAATACACTGGGTAGTAAAATCAACTCCACCCATGAACATTCCGACAACCGGCATCAGCATTCCGTCCACCATTGTCGTAATAATCTTGCCGAATGCGGCACCGATCACCAAACCAATTGCAAGATCGAGCACATTTCCGCGCTTTAAAAATTCCTTAAAATCGTTAAGCATTTTTTCCTCTCAGTCGTTGAATTTTGGGGGGTACTGCGGAACCTTAGTATTTCAAAGCGTGGTTGTCAAAAGGATTTTTCAATAGCCATTCATTGTTTTGCCTTAGCCGGGCCCGCCTGCTGTTTCGCAAGCTTCTCAAGAAATGTCTTCTCGTTCCGCAAAATGAAAGACCGGTAGCCTTCCGGGTCAACGAATGGATTGATCCCGGGTGCCGATTTGAGGGCCTCTGCCTTTTCTTTCATTTTGAAAAAACTGGCGTGTGAACCGAGGAAGATATCCACCTTTAGCGAGCGAAGGAAACCGAAAGTGGCACGGAAATCGTTCGCAATGTCCCTGTAATTCGGGTTTGAAACCAAATCGTAATCGAGTACGCTGAGGCTCGACAAGAAGACAACCTGGTAAAATGAATCGCCGTTCTTCGCCGTCGTCTTAAAGGTCGTGCTGCCCTTTGTGTGGCCGGGTGTGTAATTTACGACAAGCTTTACATCTCCGAGCCTGATCTCATCCTTGTCGCGAATACGCCGATCGGGTTTCACCGGTGTAAATGCGATTTCGTCTCCAAAGGCGAAGTCCTGCTTTCCTCCTCGTTTTAGCTGTTCGGCCTGTTTCCTGTTGGCATAGAGTTTCGCGCCGGTCCTCTTTTTAAGCAGCGCGAGTCCGCCGGCATGGTCGTAGTGGGCGTGGTTATTCAAAAGGATCTTGATGTCTTCCATCTTGAAACCGAGTTTCTTGATATTGTCTTCAATCTGCGGCGCCGTTTCCGCAAAAGCACCATCCAAAAGGATGTGGCCCTGCTCCGATGTGATCAGATAGACGGCCGCGTCTGCGGTTCCGACATAATAGATATTGTCGATGATCTCAAACGGCTCGAATGGCTCAGCCATTTTGCGGTCAAACTCCGTCCGGATCTGGGCGGTAACCGGAAGAGTCGCGAATAGGATCATAAGTATGAGTCGTTTCATAAATTTGCGGCAGTATAAGGATTCAGCCTCGAGAAGTTATTCAGTTTGGGACCTGTTTGACAGGAAACCAGGTCAACCTCTATTCCCGAAAACCGGACCGGGGAACACGACCGGGCTCTTGTTCCCGTCTTTATCTACCGCCCGGACGCCAAAGAAATAGTTATCCTTCGACATCTTGACCATCGTGTATTTCGTGACATTTTCGACAAATTTCGAATCCGTCCAGAACGGCTCCGTCGTTCGCCGCCAGACGACCTCATAGCCGGCCAGATCGGACTCCGTATTTTGATCCCATGTGATATCGGTGTCGTTCGTCAGTCGTGAGAGATCAAATCCAACATTCTTCGGGCGCGCCGGGGCAATCGCGAGCGATGCGAGTGCGGCGACGTTTATCTTTGTAACATTGGCAATATATCCGTAATCGAGATAATCCGGCGTGTCGCCGTAAAAGATACCGTCCTCGGTCCGGACATTCTGGTGCTGATGCTCGTAATCTTCATGGGGTTCCGTGAAACGAACGGCCGGAAACCCGTTCTCAAGAAACGGGATATGATCGCCGCCGCGGAGATAACGGTCGCGGCGATAGATCAGTTGAACTCCAAAGCCCGGTGAATACGCCAGCGCAGTTTCATAGATAAATCTGCCGAGCTGCCGGGTCGCAGAATCGTTTTCACCTCCGATGCTGCGGCGCAGATTCGCCTGCTGTTCGGTCTCGTTCGACGGCACGCCTTCTGCGAACACACGGACGCTGTTGCGGTCAGGCATGTCTTTCATGGTTTTGACTCCGCCGATGATGTCGTTGGTAAACATCGCGTCGATATTGAGCTTGTTCTTGACCGCTTCGGCGGCGAAATGTCTGGCGCCGAGAAGTCCCTGTTCCTCACCCGCGACGGTCATAAAAACGATCGTCGCTTCGAATTTCTTCTTGGACATGACACGCGCCATTTCGATGACTGCGGCCGTCCCGGATCCGTCGTCGTTGGCACCGGGCGCGTCGCAGTCACCATCGGTCGAGGAAGAACACATCGAGTCGTAGTGACCGCTGACGACATAAATCCGATCGGGATCCGTCGTTCCGCGCAGGGTCGCGACAAGGTTCGTGATCTTTATCGGTTCCGGAATCCTCCGGCCTTTCTCCTGAATAAACGACTGCCGTTCGACCTCGAGGCATCCGCCGCAATCCGCACTTATCTTTGAGAACTCGTCAAAAATCCAGTTTGCCGCGGCACCGATTCCGCGCTTTGGATCGGTTTGGCTCGAGAGGGTGTTCCGGGTACCGAACGAGACAAGCTTGCGGTTATATTCTTCGATTTTTTTGGCGGAAACGTCCTCCACAAGTTGTTTGATCAGGGGATTTGGCTGTTGTGCGAAGGAAAACGCGGAAAAAAAGACAATAATTGGAAGGATTGCGATAGTTAGTCGGTTTATTTTCATGGCCTCGCTTTATACGACGGAGTTTGGATTTGGGAAATTGTACCCTTGAGTGCACTGAATCAACAAGACTCTTTCAATCGCTTCAAAATCTTCCCGCAGAGACGCGGATCACGCCGTAGCTTCGCGGTGTTGAGCACAGGTTCAATTGCGTTTGCGTACATCGGGCAGCGTATCGGTGATCATTTGGTATGCAATCGAGATGAGCCTCAGCGTTGATTCAGCGATTACCAAGCTCACGCAGTACCTTCGCAAAACGATCGCCAATTTCATTGTTCAACTCGCCCGCAACACTGGCTCTCCCATTCACGATGGATCCCCGTTGCAATGTCGGATCAGAACAATACACGATCGTGTTCAAACGGTTGGACATTGACGTTTCCGACACCAACGGATGATCGGAACCCACAACACAGCCGTTGAACGGTTTGCCGACCTCAAAAAAATTATCGCCCGATACGCCGGTCGCCCTTCCCCCGGCATCAAAAACAGACTCGATCGCATATCGTGAACCGGTTTCGCCAAAGGTATTGCGCGAGCGCGATGTCAGTCGTTGGCCATAATCCAGTAAACGAATCTCCTCGAAAGGATTGAGGCTCACATTCGAATCGGAGCCGATCGACCAACTTCCGCCGTGTGCCCTGAAGTGTTTCAGCGAAAAAATGCCATCCCCTAGATTGCATTCGGTTGTCGGGCATAGTACGACATTAGCCCCTGAGTCTGTGATACCGGTCAATTCATGTTCGAGCAGGTACGTCGCGTGGACAAGATTCCATCGCTCATCGAGAGCGGCATTGTCGAGGAGCCATTCGACCGGCCTTTTTCCATAAAAAGCCACGCAATCCTCAACTTCTCTCAACTGTTCAGCAACATGTATGTGAAGCGGGACATCGCCGGGACCCTCTTTCGAAATTGCGACAATCTCATCGGCCGACGCCGCACGAAGCGAATGTATTCCGATGCCAAAGTTAGCGTATTCGTAGTTGCCGCATTCCCGCGCCGTTGCTTCGACTAGCCGCAGATAATCTTCAGTATTGTCGAAGACAAACCGCCGTTGTTCTTCCGTCGCCGGTTTACCAAAACCGCCGGTTTTGTAGAAGACGGGAACGACGGTGATGTTGATCCCGGTTTTTGAAGCGGCCGCTATCAGGCGCGAAGCCATTTCCGCGGGGTTCGAGTACGGGGTGCCGTCTTTGTCGTGATGCAGGTATTGAAATTCCGCCACATGCGTATAACCATGCCGGATCATTTCGGAATAGAGCATGGCCGCGGTCGCCTCGAGCTGGTCCGGGTCGATCTCAAGCGCGAGCTTGTACATCGCCTCGCGCCACGACCAGAAATCGTCATTGGGGTTCGAATGATTTTCCGCCACGCCGGCCATTGCATACTGAAAAGCGTGAGAATGTGCGTTGCGAAACCCCGGCAGCACGAAGTCGCCGCCGTCCGCATCGGCTTCGGCGATCGAAACAATAATTCCCGAATCGTCGGTGGTCACATCGGCACCGCCGTGCCAGCCGTCTTTTTGCAGAAGTCCTTTGAAATGCATAGTTTGCGGCACCGTTAAAGCCTTCCGATAAGCGCTTTAAACACGTGCTTTAAATGTTCCTTTATGGGAGCCGCTTTTTGATCCGAATAGACCTTTTCGCCGCCGGACATATAGAGATCCTTGCTCATTTCAAGCTGCAACGCATGGACTCCGGCATCCGGCCGTCCCTTGGAACGTGTCAAGAAGCCACCTTTGAAAGGCCGGTTGTGCGCCACATCGTACCCGGATGAGTTCAAGGCTTGCAAGGCAATCTCGATCAGCGATTCATCGGCGGTCTTGCCATCATTGTCGCCGAGTATGAAATCCGGAAACGGCCGGTCCTGGATTGTCGGCACGTTTCTGCGGATCGAGTGCCCATCCCAGAAAATGACAATACCGAAGCTATCGAGCATATGTTTGCAGATTTCATCGATCTTATTGTGATAAGGCCAAAAATACGAATCCAGACGCCGCAGGACCTCATCGTCACCGACCAATTGCCGCTCATCCTTGTATATCGGTTCGCCATCAAAATTCGTCGTCGGACAGAGTGCGGTAATGATTCGCCCGTCATCGTAAAGCGGTTTGCTCTGCGGTTCGCGGTTCAGGTCAATCACCCAACGAGAGTAGATGGGGCAAATCGTCGTCACCCCGAGCGAGGGTGCAAAATCATACAGCCTGTCCATAAACCAATCGGTGTCGTCCGGTGCGGCCGCTAGTTCCGGCACGAATTGATCTTTGATCCCATCGGGAAATCCCACACCGTTGTGCGGGATACTGAGAACGAAGGGCACGTGTTCTCGCGCCGGTTCGATAATAAAATACGGATCGTCCATAGGCGTTTTGAGATGCCGAAAGTATACGGTGTCGGTTATTAGGGATCAATGGTTCAGCTTCGCTCGCGGAGTTTCAGGTTTCAGGTTTCAAGTTAGCTGACGGCGGCGCATTTTTCGAATTCGATAAATGACAAATGGCCAATGAAAAATGAAAAAAAGCCCCCTGCCGGCCGTGGCAAGGGACTTTCACTTTTAAGGGAAAACTACTGGATCTTTAATGCCTTCGCCTTCCATACGACGACCACCGTTCCGCTCAATTGATCGGCGATTGAACGAACGCCCGCGTCGAGAGCCTGAAACTCCGTAGTGCCGCGCCTGATAGTCTTGGTGGCTTGGTTTTTGTAAGCGGAATCAAACCATGTACCGTTACGCCGGGTGAACGTTTTTCCGCTGATTGTCCTGCTCACAGGGGCAGCTGCAGTGTCGCCTACCTTTTTATCTGCTTTATCTGCCTCTTGCTCGCGCGCTCTTACTTTCTTCGCTTCGGCCTCTGATCGTGCCGCGCCTCCACGCGGGGTAATCACGGAAACGCTCGGCGCGGGCACGCCCGCGGCTACCGGCGGCGGCGGTTTCGACACAGATTCCATATCAGCCGACAGTTCGGCCACACGTGTTTCGTTCTTTTCAGTGGCCGGCTTGTTTTCGCGGCGCCCGCTGACGTCCCGCCGGTCGGCAAAAGAGTCGTCTGCCGGAGCCTTTTGTCGTTTGGCAGTATCCTTGCCGGTAACCGCA
>JAOTWT010000168.1 GCA_029862725.1 Acidobacteriota bacterium
AGAAAGCGGTATCGGCTATGTCAGTTACGACTGTTACCCCGGCGGGCATTTACGCGAGATGGTCCGCGAGATGATGATGTTTCACACAAGGAACATCGAGTCGCCGCTCGAAAAAGTGGAAGCGGCCGTGTCGTTTTTGGATTTGATCGGCAACAATACATCGGATCAGAGCGCTTATAAGCAAGTACTCCTGGCGGAAAATATCAGGCACTCGAAACATGTTCCTTCCGACTTTTATCACGATAACCTTTCCGATTGTTATTACCCCTCGCGTTTTTCCGAAATAGCAGAACGACTTGAGAGAAACGGCTTGGAGTACCTTTGCGAATCCGATTATCAATCGATGTCTCCGCGCAACCTGAGCCCGAGCCTGCAGGAATTCCTAAAAGACATCACCTGCATTCGGGAACTCGAGGACTATATGGATTTCGCGCGCGGCCGCCAGTTCCGCAAGACGCTTTTCTGCAGGAAAGGGAGTCCGATCAACCGTCAGCTTACACCCGATCGGCTTTCGAAGATTTCGATTGCCAGCACCGCGACGCCCGATAAACCGCACGACGTCGAAAAGGAATCGACTCCGGTTCGCTTCGCTTCGCAGTTGGGCGCCGGTATTGAAATTGATCATCCCGTGACAAAGATGGTCTTGACCGAAACGGGGAAAAGAGTGGGGGCACCCGTAAATATTGACGATCTTCTTCAAGATGTGAAGAAAGACGTGAAAGTAGCGGATTGGGATCACGAAGAAGAAATTTGCCGCAGGATTCTGCTCCGCCTGATAGAGGATACGGCGATGCTCGAACTATATTCCTATGCAGACGAAGGTACCGGGAATCTTCCGCAGAAACCAAACGCCAGCCCCCTTGCCAAATGGCAGATACGGGTTGGCACTTCGGTAACTTCCCGCTTTGGTTCCGTAATCGGCCTCGAAGATTCGGTCGCGAAACACCTGGTCGGGCTTGCCGACGGCAGCAGGACGGTCGCCGAAATCGAAACCGGTATCGAGAAGTTTGTCGTCGCCGAGGGAATAGAAGATGAGGTTCGCAGCGATCTTGACGTATGGGTCAGAGAAAGCATTGTGAATCTAACGAGAATCGGTATCATCAACGACGATAAATCCCCGGGGCACTGATTGAAGACCCGGCAAATAGTATTCCCGTTTTGTGATCTTTATGGCGATCCGCGTGCTTATAATCGACCCCCAACCGCTGATCCGGCTCGGCCTTATGACAGCAACCGTCCGCGACGACGATATCGAGGTAATCGGACAAGCCTCGACCGGCGACGAGGGTTTGGCGATGTTTCAGGAACAAAAGCCGGATGTTACCTTGTTGAGCCTACGGCTTCCTGACATGTGTGCGGCGGATGATCTGGGCAGGTTTTTTGAGATCGAACCCGCCGCAAAGATCATTGTTCGCGCGGAAGGAGCGGGTGATGCTGAAATCCAAGCTTCGCTCGAAAGCGGCGCGGTCGGGTTCCTGTCGGGCAATGTATCGACGGACGAACTTGTTACCGGGATCAAAAAAGTTCACGGCGGTACGCTTTACGTAGAAAAATCGATATCTGAAACATTGGATGCGGCTCAACCAAACGAGAAACTGACTGCCAGCGAAACCGATGTGCTGCACAAGCTGGTTGGCGGCATGTCCAACGCAGAAATCGCCTTTGCGCTCGATATTTCGGAAAACACCGTTAAGACGCATGTCCGTCATATTTTTGAAAAAATGGGAGTTTCCGACCGCACTTCGGCGACCGTCGCAGCCATCAGACGCGGTCTGGTTAGAGTGGATATCTGACGCTTCTCACCCGATTTGATGATTCTTTTTTCCTGCAGATTCGTTAACATTTGAACGAACGAACAAGGGAGGTAGAAATGATCAAGATAAGAAGAGCGAACGAGAGGGGCCATGCAAACTATGGCTGGCTCGACACAAACCACACATTCTCTTTCAATACATACCATGACCCCGCATACATGGGTTTTCGTGCGCTCCGGGTTATTAACGAAGACCGCGTAAAGGGCGGTGAGGGTTTCGGAACCCACGGTCATAACGATATGGAGATCATCTCTTATGTCGTTGAAGGCGCGCTCGCGCACAAAGACAGCACAGGGGGCGAGGAAGTATTGCGGCCGCACGAGTTCCAACGAATGACCGCCGGTACGGGAATCAAGCACAGCGAGTTTAACCCCTCAAAGGAAGACAGCCTCCACTTTTTCCAGATCTGGATCCTGCCTGAAAAGAACGGCCTCGAACCGGGTTACGAGCAAAAACTTTTCCCGCCGGAGGAAAAGACCGGAATGCTGAAACTGGTCGCATCCCGCGGCGGTGAAGACGGTTCTTTGCACATTAACCGGGATGTCCGAGTCTATTCGTCGGTCCTCGAGCAGGGGAATACGGTTAAATACGAGATTCAAGACGGCCGCCATGTCTGGATTCAGATGGTCAGCGGGAGCCTTGCCGTAAATGGCCGGACCATTGGGACCAGCGATGGCGCGGCGGTCAGCGACGAGACCAGTCTCAGCCTTACGGCCTCGGAGCAGTCCGAATTTATTCTTTTTGACCTCGACTAAGCTCGCCGGCCCTTTCAAAAAAGTTAACAAAATCTTCGGCCCGGACGTCTTATAAGAGAGGTCGATATGAAGCGAATACAAATCCTTTTGATTTTGGCAGCCGTTTTGGGATCGGTTTCGTGTGTCTTCGGTCAGATGCGGACACCTCGGCATTTGACACAGAAAACGACGGTGTCAGGCGGGATCAAGAGAACCTATTATGTCTTTAAGCCCGCGGGAGTTTCGAAATCAAAGAAGCTCCCGGTCGTGATGGTCTTTCACGGCGGGGGCGGTACCGCACTCAGAATGGAACGCTGGCTGAAATTTACGGATCTCGCAAGACGTGAGAAGTTCATCGCGGTCTATCCCGATGGGATCGGGAATAACTGGAATGACGGCCGCGATACACAAGTAAATCGCGCACACAAAGACAAGATCGACGATCTCTCGTTTGTTTCGAAGTTACTCGACGAGGTCACCCTGGACTATCCGGTAGACAAAGATCGTATTTATGCGACCGGCCCATCCAACGGCGGCATTTTCTCGCATTTCATCGCGGCGCAAATGGCCGACAGGATCGCTGCGATCGCTCCCGTTATCGGTGGTATCGCAGATCCGTTCCATAAGAGATTCGAACCTTCGGATCCCGTTTCGGTTTTTATTATTCAAGGTACCGAGGACAAACTCGTGCCTTACAAAGGCGGCGAGATCGGCAGAAACCGCGGCCGCGTGATCTCGACCGATGAAACGATCCGAATCTGGACAAACCACAATAAGACCGATTCGAAAGCGGTGGAAGGCAATTTGGCGGACTCGGACAAGAATGATGGGTGCAGGGTCGAAACGTTCACCTGGCGAAACGGCAAAAACGGGACCGAGGTCGTATTGTATAAACTCATCGGCGGCGGGCACACATGGCCCGGCGGATCGCAGTACGCCCCGCGGTTCATCGTCGGACGAGTGTGCCGGGATTTCGATGCGACTGAAGCTGTCTGGCAATTCTTCAAAGACCATCCCAAGAACCGGGACTCCCGAAGCAGCACCTGACTCAAAAAGTATTCTTCCTGCGGCTTCGCCGCCTCGATCTGCGGAAAAGGCCTGCCTTTCTGATAAGCCGGTTAGGTCTCAGAGGCTTCGCCTTGCGATCCCGCCCTCTCGCCCCCCGTCTCCGATCCGTTGTATTCTAATGACGTGGAACTTCAACCAGCCATACCGCAAGAGGCCGCTTCGGTCATCCTTCTGGATCATTCCGGTGAGATGATCCTATGGGCCAGGCGAAATCCGGCTCTCAAGTTCCTCGGAGGATTTCATAGTTTCGCAGGAGGGAAGGTCGACGAAAGCGATGTCGATGCCGATATCAGAAACTGCAGGGACAATGAACAGAAGACACTCCTCGCGTGCGCTGCAAGGGAGGTGTTTGAGGAAATCGGTGTGCTACTGGTTCGGAACGGCGACAGGCTGACCAAGGGTCAGCTTCCGATCCTGCATGTCGACCTATTGTCGGGCCGGAGTACATTCGCCGAGATACTGAACCATTGGGGTTTATGGATAGACGCCGGCGATTTTACCTTTGCTGGTGTCTGGACGACCCCGGAGTTCTCGAGGGTTCGTTTTCGGACCACGTTTTTTGTAGCCCGTTGCCCCGCAAAACAGACACCCTATGCGGCGATATCAGAACTCCAGGATATCGAATTTATAGATCCCGGCGACGCACTCGACCGATGGTCGCGTTCCGAGGTCTTGATCGCACCCCCGGTGCTGAAGACTTTGAAGGCCTTCGAACAAACAGGGACTGCATCCGGCGACGACGCGGACTTCGCTTCGGCTTGTGCGAAGTTTGCAGCCGATCGAGCAGACGGGCCCCACTATTTGGAACTCAATTCCCGGCTCGTATGCTTTCCGGTCCGAACAAAAACTCTGCCGCCGGCAACTCATACGAATTGTTATATTTCCGGGGGCAAACGATTCGTCGTGATCGATGCGGCTACGCCATTTGAAGACGAACAGAGGAAACTGATCGACTATGTTTCAGAGCGTTTGGAAATGGGCGATGTATGCGAAGCGATCATCGTGTCGCATCTCCATCCGGACCATTTCGGTGGCGAAACAACTTTGAAAAAAGATCTGCGTGAGCGGTTTGGGGTCGATGTTCCGATCATCGCACATGAGATTACTATCGAGAGTTTGCGGGATAAGGTCCGGTTTGACGATGAAATTAAAGACTCTTATCGATTGCAAGACAGTGCCGGAGCAGAATTTAAGATTGACGTGATCCACACACCTGGCCATGCCCGGGGGCATCTCTGTTTTTACGATGAGGAATTCGGATTCTTGCTTTCGAGCGATAATATTGTCGGCGAGGGCAGTGTTGTAATCGCTCCTCCCGAAGGAAACATGAGCGATTATCTTGAATCGCTCGAAAAGATGAGATCATTGCCCGGACTCCGTTCGCTCGCAGGCTCACACGGTGCTGCCGTCTGCGACGCTAAGTCCAAGATTAACAGGTATTTAGAGCATCGATTTGAACGCGAAGAACAGGTTTACCGGGCCATTATCGGCGGCGCATCAGATTTTGCAGGAATCGTTGCCGGCGTCTACGCTGACCTGGATCCGATCCTGCTACCTTTGGCCGAAAAGTCCGTGGAGGCACATGTTGAGAGGCTGATCGAAGAACGTCGCATTTCTTCGAATTGGGACAAATAAGAACTCTACGCTGAATTCAAGAGTAGAGAGATTTCAAACAAAAATCTGTTCATAGCAAATGAAGATGTCCGGTTTTCCTAGCACATCATATGTCCGGTTTGTTGTGACGGGTAAGAAGGTGAATTCACCTTCTTACCCGCTGCTGCTGCCATTTTTTTCGCTTCCGGTTGAATTAGTTCGCCGGTTTCGGAATACCTTCCTACTTCATGTGCTCCCAGTCCAATTGTCAGAGTTTGGTCCAGATGCTGATAGACGATGACCTTTGTACCGGCCATCGATCCTCGCCAGGATTGCTTGTCGATCTGTAGAACAAGATTCTTGAACCTGACAGTGTTGTCGCGATTAACGGTCCTTTCGCTCTGAATCGAAAAGACACGGTCGAGATCGAGCCGCATGCACGGCACGAAGGCACTCTGTCCGATCTTCGGATTGACTGCAAAGCGTCTGTTGAACTCGTCGATATACTCCTCTTCAAGAAACCTGTTCGCCTGGTCGACAGTTTCGATCCCGCGAATCCGGAGTTCCTGCGGAAGCCGTCCCTGCCAGGTACGGAAAGATCTCTCGCTGCGGCCCCGAGCCTGCGGAGAATAGGCCGGGATGAGCTGTACACCGAGATCCCGCATCGCTCTTCCGACCTGTGTCAGCGACTGCTTGTCGACCGGCTCGCCGGCCTTTGGCGTCTTGAAGAAATGGCTCGCCCGGTCCGTGTAAAGCTGACAGAACACCCCTTTGTTTTCAACAACTTGCCTGAGTCCCGCCATCACCGTCGCGGTTGATTCTTCCAATACCAGACGGGCGTAATAGATATCACTCGTCGCATCATCCAGTATCACGATCAGATCGTAACGGGTCTCGTCGCGGAACCACTGATGATCCGATCCGTCAATATGCAGCATCATCCCCGGCAGCGGCCTTCTCTCCCGCTTCTTCCGGTGCTTCTTGCGCGGACTCTCTTTTGCCACTATCCCGCTCTCTTGCAGGAGGTTCTTGGTCCATGTATAGCTCACCGTAAGCCCGTGTTTCTCTACCAGCTTCTCGTGAAAATGCTTCACATTAAAATCGTGATACCGCTCCTGATAAAGCCGCTGTACGATCTCGACGATCTCGATCGGCATCCGTCTCGGCGAAAGCCTTCCCCTCCTCTTGTCAAACAATCCGTGGAAACCGTATTCCTCATGCGCTTTCCTCAACCGCCTCAAATGACGTGGACTGTAACCCAGTATCTCGGCGGCCTCAATCCATGTCAGCTTTCCCGCATACGCTCTCAATAACACCTGTTGTACTGTCATCGCTTTCTCCACCGCGACTTCCGAATAAAACCTCATGGCGATTCACCTCTTCGCCATTGTCTATTCTCCGTCGCCGAAAGCGGACATCTAACTTGCTACACTGACCGGACATATAATGTGCTACCAACATGCCTGTCGAAAATC
>JAOTWT010000193.1 GCA_029862725.1 Acidobacteriota bacterium
TCGCGGTCGGTATGCTGATGGTGATCGTGTCTGGAAATATCGACCTTTCGGTGGGTTCCCTGTTGGCATTGGCCGGAGGGACCGCAGCTATTTGTCTGACGGTATTGGGTTACGGGATTATTCCCTCGATCCTCGCCGCGATCGCGGTTGGAGTCGCCATCGGCACGTTCCAGGGTTTCTTAACTGCGTATGCGAGTATTCCCGCATTCATTGTAACGCTGGGCGGTCTACTCGCGTGGCGCGGGGCGATAAAGGGCATTTCAAAAAGCGAGACGATTTCAGTTGCCGAGCCGGGTTTTAAGGCAATTGGCCAAAGTTATCTGGCGCCAATGGGTGGTTGGATTCTTGCGGTGGCGGCGATCGGGTTGATCCTGTTTCTGGTCGTCAGAAGTACGAGAAGCCAAAAGATGTACGGCGAAGACGAAATCAGTCTCGGTGGAGAATTGGTCAAATCGCTTTTGCCAATCGCCGGCGTGATCGCGTTCATTTATGTGATGAATTCCTACGCAGGAATCCCGATTCCGGTATTAATATTCCTGGCCGTCGCCTTCTTCGGATTCTTTATCACAAACAACACGACGTTCGGACGTTATATCTACGCTATCGGCGGCAACGCCGAAGCGGCCCGGCTTTCCGGAATCAATAATCGGGCGATCGTAATGAAGGTTTTTGCGATCCTCGGTGCTTTTACGGGTATCGCCGCGGTTATATATACGGCGCGTGTCGCCGCGGCTTCGCCCGACGCGGGTACATTGCTGGAGCTCGATGCGATTGCCGCATGCGTAATAGGGGGGACGAGCTTGATGGGTGGACGCGGGACCGTCTTTGGGGCGTGTCTCGGGGCGCTGATAATGGCGAGTCTGGACAACGGGATGTCTCTCCTTAACTACGCCGATTTTACTCAGGAATTGATCAAGGGCTCGATACTCGTGGCGGCCGTAGGGCTGGACATGATCGGCCGCAAATGAGATTCGAAACATTGTAGTTTAAAATAGATCTTAGTTCGAGACCCAAACAAAGTTTGGCAACAAAATTGGTCTAGTTCTAATTAAATATTGACATTCGTTACAACTTTGTAATATCTTTTGACAGGCTATACAACAAAGTCGTAATAAGTTCATTACAAATCTGTTCGAATAAAGTTTCGATCCCGCGGTGACTCTATCGGTATTCACCGCAGTAACTGCCCGTATAAAGTTCACCCAAAGGGCTTTAATACACGGGCGGATCACACGTTTTCACAGAATTTGACCGTGGAGTCATAATTCAGAGCATTCTGAGACCGGAGGATATCAATGAGTACAGGAAATTTGACTGGGTTTTTAACCCGCAAGACTTTTGAGTCTTTAATTATGTTGGTAGCGTGCGTCGCCTTTTTGGCGGGAGCCGTTATAGCACAAAAGACGACAGGTCAAATCTCAGGCAACGTCACAGACCAGAGCGGAGCAGCCATAGCAGGGGCTATGGTCACAGCAACGCAACCGGGAATCGGTTTGACCCGGACAGTTATGACAAGCGTCGCCGGAAACTACACAATCCCCGATCTTCCTCCAGGGGTCTATCAGCTCTCGGTCTCAAAAGAAGGTTTTAAGGAAACTGTCGTGGCTGCGCTTACGCTTAACACCTCCAGTGTGGCGAGCCAAAACGTCGTGCTTGAGGTTGGAGCGGTAGCCGAAGTTGTAAATATCACGGCGGAAGTGGTCCAGATCGAAACGCAGACCGGTACAGTCGGCGAGATCGTGAGTGGAGAGCAGGTGCGGGAACTGCCTCTTAACGGACGAAGCTTTGTTCAGCTTACGCAATTGCAGCCGGGCGTTTCGGCAGCAAATAATTTTGACAGCAAGAGCAAGGGGCTCTTCGGTGGCGTCGACTTTTCAGTCAACGGAAACTCCGGGCAAGCCAACCTGTTCCTTACAGACGGTGCTAATAACAACGATACAGGTTCAAACCGTACGATTCTCTTGTTTCCCTCAATTGAGGCGATTGCGGAGTTTAAGTCGCTGCGAAACAGTTACGGACCGGAATATGGTCAGGCGGCGGGGGCCATTATCTCGATTGTTACCCGCGGCGGCAGCAACGATTTTCATGGTAGCCTCTTCTATTTTGGAAGAAACGATGTGCTTAACTCGACAGAGTACTTCGCGAATCTTAACGGGACCGGCAAAAATGCTCTACGTCGCAACGACTATGGCTTCTCTTTGGGCGGACCAATCGTAAAGGAAAAGGCTTTCTTCTTTTTTTCCCAGGAATGGAATAAGGAAATCCGTGGACAGTCGCGATTCGGAAGTGTCCCGACCCTTTTGGAACGCCAGGGTAACTTTAGCCAGCCAAGGTTTTCGTCGACCGGACAACGCTGCTCACCGGACCCGATTCAAAATGCTGCTCATCCCGGTTTTGCAACCCAGATAATTCCGCAGGCGAATTTGAGTGCGTCGGGCTTGACCCTCGTCAGGATCCTGCCTGAACCAAATGTCGCCAATCCAAGCGGCTGCAACAACTGGGCGCAATCGGCAAACTCCCCGATTGATTTTCGCGAGTCGAATATCAGGATCGATGGCAATATCAACAGCAACAACAAGATCTTCGGCCGGTTTACTAATGACGACTGGTCGAATGCAACTCCGATCCTTACCGGCAATTTGTGGGGGGACGATGCCTTTCCGACCGTTGAAAGTACCTGGGCGCAACCATCCAGACAGGTCGCGGTCAAGTTGACGACGATTATCGGGTCGAATGCTATCAACGAGGTACAGTTCTCGTACTCGGCGAACAGAATTAAGGTCGATCCGGGTGCAGGAGCCGATCTCAACGCCGAGATCAATGCGGCTATTCCGGGCTTCTTCCCGGATGGTGACAAGGTGAATGGGGCAAATCGTCCGCACCCTGTCTTCTGGGGAGGTATCGCGCCATTTTATTCGAGTTCCGGATCCGATCTGTGGACACAGACACCGTTCAGGAATTCGCTCGATATATATTCCTTCAGGGACGATTTCTCAATGGTTAAAGGCAACCATACTTTCAAAATGGGCGGTCTTTACGACCGGGCCGCAAAGGATGAGGATTCCGGCCCCAATAACGAATCGGTTCATTTCTTCGGACCTGCTAGTTGTTGTGGTGCAGGCGGGGGTAATCATTCCGGAAACTGGAACAATGGAATGCTTCAGGACCTGCTGACGGACAACACATTTTTTGGTTTCGACGAGACCAACACGATGGCCGTTGGACAAAACAGGTACGAAAACCTTGAGTTCTATTTTGGCGACACATGGAAGATTCGTCCAAATGTGACACTGGAATTGGGTGCGAGATATTCTTTGCTTTTTGAACCCACGGATGCTCGTGACAGGATCAGCGGATTCCTTCCCTCGGCGTACGATCCGACGAGGCCCGCAACAGATCCGTGTAACGGCCTGGTGGTGCCGAAGGGGACAAATCCTTGCGCGGGTATTCCCGGGGCGAGTACACCGGTTGAGTTTTCGAACAGGTCTTTACGTAAGAACAGCTACGGAAACATCGCTCCGAGATTGGGTGTTGCGTGGGATGTTTTCTCGGATGGCAAAACTGCGGTCAGGGCGGGATTCGGGCAGTTCTATCTTCGCGAACGAACAAGTCCCTATTTCGCATCGTTGACTCAGAATGCGCCGTTTGCGACTTTCATTGCCGGCGAGAGGCTGTTGAACGGAACGCAGTTTGCTGGATTGACCGCCGCCTCAAACGGATCTCCACGATTCGGGTTGAGTCCGGATGCGGCCACTCCTTATTCGCTGCAGTTTAACTTCTCGTTCGGGCAGGAATTGTGGAAAGACACTGTTATCGAGGTCGGCTATGTTGGCAACCGGGCGAGGAGGCAACTTACTCATAATGATGTCAATCAGGTACTTCCCGGCAGCACAGTCGCCGCTGCTTTCGCGGCAAATGGAAACGCCGTCAACGCGTTTCGACCGTATAGCAACTATGGTTCGATCTACCAGTTCGAGCGTAATGGCAGAGGCGACTACGACTCGATGCAGGTTCTGTTCCGAACGAGGTTTACCGAGAAATCTCAACTTCAGTTCGCTTATACCTTCTCGAAATCAAAGGCTGATTTCGGCTTGAACGATTCAAGCGGCGGCACAAGCAGCTTTGCTGTTTTGGACAGGAATAACAGGGACCTCGATTTTGCGGAGTCGGATATTAATCGTCCGCACATCTTTGTCGCCAACTTTATCTACAATCTGCCGTCGTTTAAAGACCAAAACCCTGTCGTCGAGGCATTTCTTGGCGGATGGGAATTGGCGTCGATTATACAGGTGACAAGCGGAACATCGCTTACTCCGAATTTGAATGCGACGAGCATTCAGAGTCTTGGAAATCCTAATGCATTCCCGGCTGGGATAACCGGACTAGGATCGGGTGTCCAAAACCAGAGGCCAATCAGGGTTGAGAATGTCCCGTGCCGGCTCAATACGGCGAAGGGCGTTTTCTTGAACCCGGATGCATGGACCTTGGTTGGATACAAGATCGGCGAGACCGTTCCGAAGAAGACCACCTGCGAAGGGCCGAGGACACAAAATGTAGATTTTTCAGTCTACAAGAACTTTGCTCCAGGATGGTTGACGGGCAGCTTCTTTGGAGAGGCAGCAAGGATGCAATTGCGATTTGAGTTCTTCAACGCTTTCAATACTCCGCAGTTTGGCGGTGGTCTTCCGACCATCTACTTCGACGGCGCAGTTGATTGCGGAGGTAACCCTTGTAGCCCGACCAACAATACGATTACCGCATTCAATGGCGCCAACGGGAATTTCGGAATCGCGAATAATACCCGGGGTGGTCGCGAGATTCAATACGCGTTTAAGTTCTACTTCTAGAACCTTTTTGATTCATTAGCGGCAAGAAAATAATTGCGATCAGCAGCTATTTTCTTGCCGTTTTTTTCTTGTGATATACTTTTTCAACGCTTAAAAGCCTGCTTTTGGAAGGGATTTATAGACTTATGCCGGGAAGAATACTGATTTTCGTATTATGTTTCTTGGCAATGGGCATAAATGCCCAGGAGACCGGCCCCGGGAGTAAGAATGCGCCTTCCGTTACTACGTCCCAAACCTCCGACGAATTGATCAAACATCTGAGAGCCGCCGAGACTCACCAGGTAGCCGGAGATTTGATAAACGCTGCCGTCGAGAATCGAGCCGTACTCGGTATTGCGCTTCAGCGGATGGGTAGAATCGCGATCGAAAAAGGAGAGTACGAGGAGGCGGTCAACTCTCTTTCGGAATCCCTCAAGTTCGCAGACACAGCACCGAACCGCACGAATCTCGCGATAGCCTACCTGCGGCAAAACCTCTACGAGAAAGCAGACATCGAGGCACAGATCGCATTGGCGATAGATCCGAACCACATCGGTGCGCATTATATTCTCGGCAATATCTACTACACCAAGGAGGACTACAAGGCAGCGAGGCCGGAACTCGAGATCGTTTTTGCCAAGGCTCCGGACCTTGAGATTGCGCGGGCACTTGGGTTGACCTACCTGAACCTGAAGGAAATCGAGACCGCAAGAAATCACTTTGAGAAAATGCGCTCGCTCGTCGGTACGGAAAGCGCCGATTTGGCTCTGTTGTTTGCGAAATTCTACGAAAGAACGAATTATCCGCTCGACGCCGAACGGGAATTGAAACGCGCGCTGGAGATCGAACCGTTAAAGCCGAAGATTAGCTTCTATCTGGGTTATTTGTTGCTCCAGAACGGCGGAAGCGAAAGAATGAAGGAAGCCGGCGAAGCTTTCGAAAAGGAATTGGAAATTAATCCTAACGACTTCTATTCGATATTTTTTACCGGCGTAGTCGCTTCCGCCGAACACGATCACAAGAAGGCGATATCTTTTTTTGAAAGGGCTGTTGGGATAAATCCCGAAAGCGGTGAAGCGCATCTGTTTCTGGCGCAGTCGCAGCTTGAGATGGATGACCTTGCAAATGCGGAAAAACACCTCAGAAGAGCGGTCGAATTGGAAGCAAACGGCGGAAAAAACACGCAGTCGCGGCGAACGCATTTTATGCTTGGGCGGCTTTTGCTCCGAACTGGAAGAAAAGAAGAGGGGCTCAAGGAACTCGCGATAGCCGGTGAACTTCAGAAGGCCGCGCTTGATTCTTCTCGAAGTGAGATCAGCCGAATTCTCGGTCAGGTTGCCGAAAAAAGTGAGGAGGAGGAATTTGATACGAAAGGACTCGGTCCAAATATCAAGATAGACCTTACTCCCGAGCGAACCGCGCAGCTGGAGAAACTAGAGGCGTTCTTATCGGATGTCATCG
>JAOTWT010000171.1 GCA_029862725.1 Acidobacteriota bacterium
GATTTTATGTCTATGAGAAATGCTCGGGCTCATCGCGTTTTACGCGCAATCTATCACTTGCAGCCTTTTTTGTTTTTCTCGGCGTCGGACTGATTGCGAAGGGGCTGATCGGCGCGGTATTCCCGATCGCGATCGTCACATTTTACTTCGTGCTTGCGCGGCGCTGGCCCTCCAGGCATTTCATTGCCCGACTGCCGCTTGGGCTCCTGCTCACCGCCGCCGTCGCCGCTCTTTGGTATCTGCCGATGTTTTTCAGGCATGGCTGGGAGTTCTGGGACGAGTTTTTTGTCCAGCACCATTTCCAGAGGTATACCTCCAACAAGTACCGGCACCCGGGGCCTTTCTGGTATTTTCTCGCTGTGCTCCCGGTTATGACATTCCCG
Source organism: Acidobacteriota bacterium (assembly GCA_029862725.1). Taxonomy (GTDB): domain Bacteria; phylum Acidobacteriota; class Blastocatellia; order Pyrinomonadales; family Pyrinomonadaceae; genus Aridibacter. The sequence goes on from JAOTWT010000171.1 coordinate 384, forward strand.
TGGATCCCGTTTTTTGCAGCTTCGGTCTGGAAGTCCATAAGGCGCATGGTCTTTCGCGGGCGACGGCGCACGGCGCAGCCGGATTTTGTCGATGAATTTCCCGATCTTGTGATATTTTCATTCGCGTGGATGCTGGTCCCGCTGGTTTTCTTTTCCCTGAGCGGATCGAAACTACCCGGGTATATTCTTCCGGCACTGCCTCCGGCATTGGTCCTGACCGCGCTTTTCTTGTGTGATGCCGCGAAATCGGCCCGCTGGAAGGCAGCCGCGATAAAGTTAAGCGCATTTTTGATGCTCGCCGGCGTATCCGCAATTTTAGCGTTTGCCCTTCCCCAAATTGCGGAACAGGATTCGGTCAAGTCGATGATCCGGAAGGCGGACGCAGGGGGATACAGGGGCGCCAGCATTCTGAACATGCACACCACTTCACACAACGCCGAGTTTTACGGTGCCGGCAGGCTCGTCCGCGACAAATATGGCCGGCAGTGGCGTTTCCTGGGTGTCCCCGGTGTCGCAAAATATATAAAGGAAAACGGCGGGAAACCAGTTCTGGTCGTGATACCGTTTGAATTCGAAAGACAGCTCATATCGAGCGACCTCGTTAGTACCGAAGTCATTGCAAGAAACGGCGAGCTGGTCATGTTCGGGGTTAAGGCCCGCAAAACCGGAGAGAATGGAAATGAGAATTGAAAATGGCAACGCGATTGTCGTGGTCATGCAGAACCCGCGGGAAAAGGTATTTGGGATCCTCGAGGAACTAAGCCCGGCGGGTGTTTTTATACGGGGCATCGACCTCGGCTATTTTGACGAGTGGATCAAGGCTATCAACAGCGGCGAACCCATTCTGCCTATGCAGGACACTTTTTATCCCATGTGGCGGGTCGAGAGGCTGAGTCTTGATGTTGGTTCCGAGAGCTTTCCATCGATGAGCGAACTGTTTGAGCAGAAGACCGGACGAACGCTGGGCGATTTCTGATTGGGCGGGTTCGACGCGTTCGATGATATATTCGAGCCTTCTCCGGCAACATCGCCTGGCCTCTTGAAAAAGGCCGGATATTTAGAACAAAAGCGGTTTCCGAGAGTTCAATTCTATGAAGAAAATCTTGCTGACCATTGCAATTTTTGCGGTGTTACCCGCATTCTTATCGGCTCAGGGTACGTTTAATTACGCCGCTCAGAAGTCGTTGATCCCGAAAGACCTCGGAAAGATCTATCTGGGCATGACTTTCAAAGAGCTTGCCGACGAGATCGCTCTGGGAAAGGCGGTCGTCGTGAACCACAGGTTCGAGTGGCTCGAACTGTTGGTGCCGGTCAAAGGGAAAGACGTCGAAAGCGTGAGGATTCGAATCCACGGTCTTTCGCAGGAAGAAAAGGCAGTGATGCTGGTCAGCGAGACCGCATCGGACGGCGACGAGGATGAGGACATCGAGCGGATCGTCGTCAGCAGGATTCCGAAAAGTGGTTTTGTCTACGCGATGTATGTGGAGTTCAGGCCCGATTTTAACCTGAAGTCCTGGGCGCTCAGGACATATGGCACTGGCGAGGCAAGGAAGGAGGATGACGAGTTTCATTTTTACGATATCCAGTGGACCAGGAAAACCTCCGACGGCCTCGATTGGCTGATCCGTTCGTTTCACGAGGGCGAAACCCGCGAACTGCAGCTCCTCGGGCGGATCAGCGGTACGGAGTGGGACGCTTCTTGAAACGATAATGGGCAACTGATAATACGAGCGGCTTACGATTTTGGCTTTCGTGTTTGAATTGAGGCATCAACGCGGTAAGACGATTTATCCGTTTCTCAGTTCTCAGTCAAAACCTTGACCCGTGACCCCAAACCCATATACTCTTTCCCCAATTCTCACTTATGGAGATCTCACTGTTGTTTCACACTTGAAACAATATTTCATAATATGATACGCTTCTCCACAGTCTAAAAGACCACTCAATGGAGGAGCGTGAAACAATGACAACAGGGACGGTAAATATGGATAAAGGAAAAGCCATCGATGCGGCTTTGTCTCAAATCGAAAAGAAATTTGGCAAGGGTTCGATCATGCGTTTGGGCGAGAGACCCGCACAGGATGTAAAGGCGATCTCGACCCGCTGCCTCAGCCTCGACGCGGCAATCGGCGTCGGAGGATTTCCCCGCGGACGCATCGTCGAGGTCTACGGGCCGGAAAGTTCCGGTAAAACAACGCTCGCTCTCCAGGTCGTCGCGTCGGCGCAGATGGAAGGCGGTATCGCCGCCTTTATTGATGCCGAGCACGCCCTCGACCCGGTCTATGCCGAAAACCTCGGTGTTAACCTCGACGACATGCTTATCTCGCAGCCCGATTCCGGCGAGCAGGCACTCGAAATCGCCGAAACACTGGCGCGTTCGAACAGCGTCGATATCATCGTCATCGACTCGGTCGCGGCACTTGTTCCCCGCGCCGAACTCGACGGAGAGATGGGCGACTCACACATGGGACTCCAGGCGCGGCTCATGTCGCAGGCACTTCGGAAGATCACCGCGATCGTCGCGCAGACCAACACGACATTTGTATTTATCAACCAGCTCCGCCAAAAGATCGGCGTCTTCTTTGGTTCACCTGAAACGACGACCGGCGGGAAGGCGCTCAAGTTCTACGCCAGCGTACGTCTCGACATACGCCGTATCGGCGCGATCAAGGAAGGCGAAAAGGTGGTCGGCAACAGGACCCGCGTGAAGGTCAAGAAAAATAAGGTGGCTCCCCCGTTCCAGGAATGCGAGTTCGACATCATGTATGGCGAGGGCATCTCGCAGGAGGGCGATCTCCTCGATCTGGCGGTCAACAACGACATCGTCCAGAAGAGCGGCGCATGGTTCTCCTATGGCGAGGAGCGTCTCGGCCAGGGCCGCGAAAAGGTCCGTGCATTGATGAAGGAAGACCGCGACATCTTCAACCGTATCGAAAGAGAGGTAAAGATAAAACTGGGGATGATCAAGTCGGATGTAGTCGAGGAAGAACCCGAGAAGGCGAAGTCGGCGACGGCTGAGTAATATCCGGCTCAGCACTGGTAAACGGACCTACAGTACAGGTCGCAACCGCTCCCTGTACTGTAGGTTCTTGGCAAGCCCCGAACCGCAAAGCGAATCCATCAGTTCGATTTGCGCGGCCGATTCAATGGTCCTCGTTTTGAAGACTTCTCCGCCGGCTGGTTTGCGGGTGCCGTATTGACCGGATCCTTGCTGCCTCTTTTGATCTCCTCGATCATACGCTTGCGGGTAGCCTCATCGGGAATGCCGGGCGTAGGTGTCGCGCCCTTCTTGTTTGTGATGTCGGCCTTGTTCGCCTCCGGTATTCCGGGGGTCGGTGTAGCTCCCGGTGCCTGGTTCGAGATATCGGCCTGCTTCGGGTCGGGTATGCCCGGGATCGGCTTCCCGGAGTTGTCGAGAGGCTGCCCGTTGAACTGCTTCGTCTCGGGCCGTTCGGCGTTGCCGTTCGAGTCGTCTGATGTGCCCGCCGGGCATCCCATTGAGAGCGCAACAAACGCGATTATGATAATTGTTCGTTTCATATGAATAATTCCGTGAATCCCGAGTTTAAAATAGCAGTGCCAGCTTGAAGGTCAAATTGCTGGATGGCAGCAACCACGTTCAAACTGGCACGGGCAGGTTCTAAACGGGCTTCGGAAGGTCGGGCGGCCGACATGGGCTGCACAGCCGCCAATCGTGATTATAGAACTCTCAAATCAGTTGTCAATACCTATTTTTAACCGGTTTGTACGGGGTTTAAGATTAGAATGATTCCTGTTTGACATACCCCCGGTCCTTAATTAAACTGATTCACTTGTTCGGGCAATTCACCCGGACATTTTTGTCGGACCAAAGGGTCCTGCAGCCAAACGGCTTGGTAGCTCAGTTGGTAGAGCAGCGGACTGAAAATCCGCGTGTCGGCAGTTCGATTCTGTCCCAAGCCACCATTAGAATCTATAGCTTAGGGCGCTTGAATAAGCGCCTTCTTCTTGTTTGGTGTGTCAAAGGGTCCTCCGCCGCACTTAACGTTAGCAGCGCCGATCTTAATGGTTGGTATTATTGCCGTTGTTGCGGTTCTGGCCGCCGGAGCCTGGTATTATCTGCGAACTACTCGATGACCAGCCATTCCTAGGTGATACCATCTTCCAGATTATCGATCGCAAATTACAAAGCTGTATAATAGCCGGCAGAATGACCTGCAAACAAATAAAGCGTTCGTAACTTTGGAGATTGTTCCGGCAATTTGGAAAAACAAACCGCCGGAACAATCGAGGAGCTAGAAGCTGCTATCATTCAGCTTCATTTAGCACACCAAAAGCCTCTGATTAGCTTTTGATTCCGGTTGACAAACTCAATCCGTTTTTTATTGCCGCCTTTTCAGGACTATTGAAACGGTGTCCGGGTCTGGCTGCGGATTATCCTCTTCCACAACCGTTACTAATTCTCTTGTCTTCAACGTAGAAAACCCAAATCCTGGTGCGACAATTTGTCTCAGGGAGTAATGGTCGCCCTCGCGATCGAAAACCAACCGCGCCTGATCGTTTTTCGATCTGTCACCGTTTTTCGTTATAGCAGTTGACTGCAGTTCCAGACCTTCGGCACTGCTGACCTCCAAAACGGTTGCGAGATAGTTTGGGCTCTTTACCCTGATGATGTAATCGCCCGCCTCGTAGGCGGTGTCTCCGATCGTAAAATCAAACGGAATCTCTGCATCATATGATCCGAGGGTCTGAGCCTGAGTTGAAACGCCCGCCAACATAATTGCCAAAACCAGTAACGAACAACTTAGTAGTATTTTCTTTTTCATGTTTATCTCCTTTCCCGTTGAGATTGCTTTTGGAACCGCCTATCAAAATGTCGGCAGAAGATGATCGTTACTCTTTGACCTTCAAACACCCGTATTCGCGTTCTTCTTTGCAGTAAATTTCTTCCAAAAACCAGAAAAAAGAGTATGCTTGGTGAATAGGTAACATTATGATCTCCAAAAGTATAAAGCGTTTGTAGTTTCGAGGATTGGCCCGGCAAATTCCTAAATTGCGATTTACCGGACCAATCGAGGAGCTTGAAGCTGTTGATTGCAGCTTCATCTAGCACGTCAAGATTATTGAGAACGGGGGTTAGAAATCTTTCCAAAACTGTGGAGTTTTTGTGATTTTTTTCTTACCCCCGGGGAAAAAGTGCTATGAACGCTAAAGAAAAATGTTGTTACGAGTTCGGAACCTTCCGGCTTGATACCGCGGAACATACCCTGTTCCACAAAGGCCAGGCGGTACACCTCACGCCAAAAGCCATTGAAACCCTTTTAGTTCTGGTCGAGAATCACGGTCATCTGGTGGAAAAAGATGAACTGCTGGAGAAGGTCTGGGAGGGTTCATTTGTCGAAGAATCAAATATTGCAAAGAATATTTCTGTGCTCCGGAAAACGCTGTCTGGAAATGGGTTGAAAGAACCAATTATCGAAACAATTCCAACGCGGGGTTACAGGTTTGTTACTCCGCTGAATGAAACCGAAGTTGATGCTCCTCAGGAAGCTACAGTAGAAATTGGAGCGCCCCAAGCAGGCAAAGATCCTGACAGAGCAAAACTCGCGAGATCTTCAAAAAATAATAGAGTGGTGCCGATCCTGTCGGTTGGTATTATTGCAGCCATTGCAGGCCTCGCCGTCGGAGGTTGGTATTTTCTGCCGTCTCTTATAAGAGGTGACGAACCGAATGCAAAAACCACCCAGGTATCACTTTCAAACGGATTTGAAAGAGTGAGCGGCGGCGTTATCTCGCCGGATGGGAAATTGGTCGCATTTAGAAGAATAAGGGAGGGCAAACAAGAAACACTGGCAGTGCGCCGGTTGGCCGATGGAGAGACGATCGATCTGGTGCCTGATTTGGATAGAGATTTTGCTATTTATGCGACTTTTTCACCTGACAGCAAGTCTGTTTATTACAATAGGTATAGAAAAGATAATGAGGGAGTTTACCGGGTTCCTGTAACAGGCGGACCGGTTGAAAGACTTATCGCCGGTAGATATTCAGACGTTGCAGTTTCGCGTGATGGAAATCAACTGGCGTTTTATCGGTTACACCCGGAGAAAACGGAGGGAACAGTTTTAGTTGCCGACAAGAATGGAAACAACGAAAAGGCAATTTCCACAGTAAAACTTACTAACTTATACAACCAGTTGGTATTTTCCAATGATGGTCAGCGAGTGCTGATCTGGGAACATATCAAGGAA
>JAOTWT010000172.1 GCA_029862725.1 Acidobacteriota bacterium
TTCGTCGAGTTGCGCGAGTTCGGCGAGTTGCGCGAGTTCGGCGAGTTCGGCGAGTTGCGCTAGTTACGTTAGTTACTCGGGTTACACGAGATCAGTCACACCGTTATATCTCATCAAACTCGACAAACTCGCTAAACACGATAGACTCGAAGAACTCGTCAAACTCGACAAACTCGCTAAACACGATAGACTCGAAGAACTCGTCAAACTCGACGAACTCGCTAAACACGATTGACTCGACGAACTCGACGAACTCGCTAAACTCGCTAAACTCATTATCCTCAATTGATCTTCCTGATTACAGCAGTAGCAAATTCGGAGGTGCTGGCGGTGCCCCCAAGATCCGGTGTCCGGGCCTCGCCCTCTTCGAACACTTCGAAGATCGCCTGCTCCATGCGCTTTGCCGCATCAGGTTCACCTATGTGCTTTAACATCATCACCCCCGAAAGCATTATCGCGGTCGGATTTGCGATACCCTGCCCGGCAATGTCGGGCGCCGAACCGTGGACCGCCTCAAAGGTCGCCGCATCTTCGCCGATGTTCGCACCCGGAGCCAGTCCGAGTCCTCCGATCAGGCCGGCGCAAAGATCGGAAACAATGTCGCCGTAGAGGTTTTCCATGACTATCACATCAAACTGACTGGGCCGCATTACGAGCTGCATACATCCGTTGTCGATGATCTTATCGTCGGCATCGATTTCGGGATAATCCTTGGCGACGTTGTAGAAACAATCGAGAAAAAGTCCGTCCGAGAGCTTCATGATATTGGCCTTATGCATCGCCGTCGCCTTTTTGCGACCTTCGCGGCGCGCAAATTCAAACGAATGCCTGGCAATCCGCGTGGAGGCTTTTTCCGTAATGATCTTCAAGGACTCCACGACACCCGGCACGACCACGTGTTCGAGTCCTGCGTAAAGGCTCTCGGTGTTCTCGCGCATGATAACCAGATCGAGTTCGGGATACCGGCATTCGACATTCGGCAGTGCTTTGATCGGACGAACATTCGCAAACAAATCGAGCGCTTTTCGCATTCCAACGTTAACCGACGTAAAGCCCTTGCCGACCGGAGTCGTCATCGGGCCTTTGAGTGCGACTTTATTCCTCTTGATCGATTCGATCAGCTCATCGGGCAGGGTCGAACCAGATTTTTCAAGAGCCTGGGCGCCGCCGAATTGGGTTTCCCATTCGATCTCGACACCCGTTGCTTCGATAGTGCGAACAGTCGCCGCCACGATCTCCGGACCGATCCCATCGCCGGGAACCAAAGTAATTGTGTGTTTCATATTTCAAAAAGAGACTGAGCCTTTTTACTAACCATAACGCAACCTCGCAAAAAGAGATGCGTCCGTTTCACAAATTTCACTGCTGGACAGACCCAGACACCCCGCGCAGGCATTCATTCCATAAAGACACTTCACTTGCCGACACTGGCAAGCGGGTCAAATTGCGGTATCAAATGAAAATGTTATTTGTTAACATTTTGAAGCATTTAGAATTTACAATGAAAAGTTTGTCCGGACAACTTTTCGTTCTTCAGTATGAGAGTTTTGGTAATTGGCGGAGGCATTGCGGGCCTGACGATCGCGAGGGAATTCCTGCGGCGGGGTGTTACGGGAGTTTCTGTCTTCGAAAAGGGCGCGCTCGGTAGCGAGGCATCCTCCGCGGCGGCCGGTATGCTGGCGCCGCAGGCAGAATCGGACGCTGATGATGCATTCTTTCGTTTTTGCTGCGTAGCCAGGGACTTCTATGTTGGATTTGCTGAAGAAATCGAAAACGAATCTGGCATCGGCGTCGAACTTGATCTGGAGGGGACTCTCTATGCCGCATTCGGCGAATCGGATCTGCGTGAACTTCGGCAGCGTTACGAATGGCAAAGAGCGGCAGGGCTTCCGATCGAAAGGCTTACAGCGGTTGAAACGCTTGAATTAGAGCCGTTGATCTCAAGCGACGTGACCGGCTCGCTCTTTTTCCCGAATGACTGGCAGGTTGAAAACCGGCAGCTGATGAAGGCCTTATCGAAAAGCCTAAGATTATATAACGCAACGATTTACGAAGACACCCCGGTTCGTGCGCTGGTTTTCGAGCGAAATTCGGTCCGTGGCGTCCGGACGCGGAATGGGGAACTCCACGAAGCCGATCTGATTGTTATTGCAACGGGGGCATGGACCTCGCTCATCGAAGCGGATCGGGCCGGGTTTGCGATCCCGGCCGTGAAACCGGTCCGCGGTCAGATGATTTCGTACTGCACCCCGAAAAGAAATCTGAGGCGGGTCATTTATAGCCATCGGGGCTACCTCGTACCGAGAAGCGACGGCCGCATTCTGGCCGGTGCGACGGTTGAAGATACGGGATTTGAAAAAGGCGTAACTGCAGAAGGCGTGAGTTCTTTAAAGAAGAACGCCGGCGAGATCGTTCCGCAGCTACGGGAAATGGAATCGTCAGAACAGTGGTCGGGCCTGCGTCCGTTCGCGTCGGACGGTTTACCCTTGATTGGCGATGTGCCGGGCTGCGAGGCACTATATATATCAACGGGACACTACAGAAACGGGATTTTGCTCGCGCCGCTGACGGCTGGATTGATTGTCGAATCGATTCTTGGCGGTGAGCGTTCGGAATATCTGGACTGTTTTGGTCCCAACCGGGCGTCGTCTTCGGCGGCAAAAGCGTGACGGAATCGTAAATGAAGATTCGGATACTTATCATATTAGTTTTGTTATCGGGCCTTTTCGACGCGAGCGGGCAATCCGGAAGAACCACAGACCCACCCGTCGCGGACCCGGCGGCCTCGTCGTTATCAACGCTTTCGATCGCAGAACTCTTTACAAAGGCCTCGAATTTCCACCTCGACCGCTTTACCGAACTCGAACTCAAGAATGCTCCTTACAGTGAAGCGGTTCACAGACAGGTTTTTAAGGATCAAAAACTCCTTTCCGCGAAGTATGCGGCGGAAGCCGAGTCCCGCTCAAATCTTGGAATCGAGGATCATTACTTTCTTGGACGGCTGCATTGGCTGGCCGCAAACCGTGACAAGGCTCTCGACTCCTTTGAGGTATTTCTTTCCGGAAACGCCGGCGACGCTGAAATGAAGCAAACCGCACGGGCGGTGGTTGTTGATATCGCAGCCAAAAACCAAGACTTTGAAAAGGCGGAGAAGATGCTTTCCGCCTACCTTGAGAGTCGCCCGATAAGGACATCGGAAGTCGCCGCAATGCGGAAACAGATGGCCGTAAGTTACACCGAAGCGGGTAAATACGACATCGCTACGGGACACGCCGACGCCGCGTTTGATGCCACCAAGACGTTGCTTTTTGAACTGTCGTCGCGGGCTAGAGCGCTAAACCTGCTCCTCGACGCAGGAGTAACCGCCTTTGAAGTTCACCGGAAACTGGGCGAGCGGGAAGCTGCCGAGAAAACCCTGACCGAATTGAGAAGGTATTCCGCCAATGTCGGTTCATACAGCGTTTATTACAGGGCTTTCGATGAACACGTCCGGTATTTGATAGAAACGGAACGGCGGCAAGAAGCTCTCAAGATGTACGAGTCGGCTGAGAACTTGATGGGTCTGGAGATCACAAACGAATCAATCCGGGCGGCTGTGCGTCAGAAGCTGAAGAAAAGGAAAACTCATTACCGGTTACTCGGTACCAACGCTCCCGAACTGGAATTTGTCCACGCATTTATTCCTGACACGGACGTAAAGCTCGCCGATCTGAAAGGAAAGGTCGTCCTCCTGGACTTCTGGGCAACATGGTGCGGACCTTGCTATGCGGCGTTCCCAAAACTTACCGAATGGCACGAAACTCTCAAAGATGACGGTCTGGTGATCCTTGGCGTGACGCGCTTTTATAGCGAAAATTCAAGTAAACCGAGTGTGCGGAAAACCGAAATGAAGTCTCTCGCGGATTTTAAGATCGAACAAAACCTTCCATATCCTTTCGTCGTTTCGGAAAACCAGGCCAATCAAATTAAATACGGCGCGACAAGCCTCCCAACCGCCGTACTGATCGACCGAACGGGCCGGGTTCGTTTCATTGAATCTGGCACAAGCGAAACCCGTGAAGAAGAGATTGAAAAAATGATCCGGCTCCTGCTGGCCGAGTAATTTTCGATTGGACCGACTCTACGCGTGCATCCTGAGGTTTGTTCATTGTATATTGGACTTTCCTCTAAGATGGCCGACGAAACAAAAACACGTAAGCTATATGACCGCATAGCCGACGTCCATAATGTAGCGCTAAAAGTGAACCGTTACCGCCAGTCGGTGACGAAATACCTCCGTTCTTTAAACCTCGATCTCGGACCGGAGCCGTTGATCCTCGACGCAGGTAGCGGGACCGGTATCCAAACCCTCGGTCTCGCCAGCGCGGGACTGAATCTGCGGCGCGCGGTCGCACTCGATATCTCGCACAAGTCATTGAAGGTTGCCCGCGAGCAATTCCATAGAGACCGCATCCCGGATGCAGCGAGGATAGACGTCGTACAGGGCGACATGCTCGGATTTCCCTTTGCAGCAAACACTTTTGATCTAGTGCTGACCTGCGGCGCACTCGAATACGTACCGCTGGCGGATGGGCTCGCGGAAATGGCGAGGGTCTTAAAGCCCGGAGGGAAACTCGTTTTGATACCGGTCAAGCCGTCTGTTGTCGGAACGGTCCTCGAGGTTTTGTATAAATTCAAGACCCACAAGGTAGACGATGTAAAACGAGTCGCGTTGAGACATTTCAATATCGTCGGCAATCACACGTTTCCAGCTATCGAACCAATGAGCTGGTCAAAGCGGATTTTTCTGCTTGAGAAAAAACACGACTAGTTTGAGGTTCTGACCGGGTACGATCGGGAATTTTTATGCACGAGAAACCGACAACACCCTTGATTATTGCGCATCGCGGCTCGTCGGCGGTCGCTCCGGAAAACACCGTTGCGGCGTTTTCGCGAGCATTGGAGGATGGGACAGAGGGTATTGAATTTGACGTTAGGCTCACTAGTGACGGCGTGCCGGTGGTTTTTCACGACTCGACGCTAAAACGAATCGCCGGGGCCGAAGACCGTATTTGCGAGCTTCGTTCCGCCGAACTCAAGACTATCGATGCGGGCAGCTGGTTTAACACTGCATTTCCAGAGTTGGCAAGAAAGCGGTTTGCAAAGGAACGAATTCCAACCCTTGAGGAGACTCTGGATTTACTCAAGGACTTTACGGGCTGGATATATGTGGAGTTAAAAAGCGCCGCCGATATGGCAGGACTCGCGAAGGCGGTCGGAGAAATTCTTGCGCGATATTCCGGAAAGCTCAAACTGATCGTAAAGAGCTTCAATTTTGAGGCCGTGCCGCAGGTCGCTGCTATTTGCCCGGACATACAGACTGCGGCCCTTTTTGCACCCAATGTCATGCATATCCTGCGAAAGGAAAGAAAGCTGATAAGTATCACAAGGGAGATGAAGTTCGACCGCTTATCCTTGCATTATTCCCTGGCGTCGCGAAGGTTAATGGAAATGGCCGCTTTGGAAAGGCTACCGGTCACGATTTGGACTGTGGACAGTCCGCATTGGGTCAGAAAAAGTCTCGCGCTCGGAATAGACTCCTTGATCACGAATGATCCGTTTGCGCAGCTTCAGGAGCGAAACGGGCCGCGGTAAAAAGAATCACCGCTTGAGATCCAATTATTTGTAGCGGGCTGGCATCGAAGTCCGCATATTCAAAACTAGAGATAACAAATGAAATTCTACAATAACATTACAGAACTGGTCGGTAATACACCGCTTGTGAAAGTGAACAAGATGACCCGCCAGCACGGAATAAAGGCGACCATACTTGCCAAGATGGAGAGCCTCAACCCGGGTTACTCGGTCAAAGACCGGATCGGGATTTCGATGATCGAATACGCCGAAAAGGAAGGTACCTTGCGACCGGGCGGGACGGTCATCGAAGCTACCTCGGGGAATACCGGTATCGGTCTCGCCCTTAATGCGGCGACAAAGGGCTATAAATGCATATTTGTTTTGACAGACAAGGTCTCGATGGAAAAGACGCGTTATTTGCGCGCCTTGGGAGCGGATGTGGTCGTCTGCCCCAACGCCGCCAAGGCGGGCACCCCTGACCACTATGTTGAAACCGCGAAGAGGATACACCACGAGACACCGAACTCGTTTTATCCCGACCAGTACAGCCATCCCGCGAATCCGGCGGCTCACTACCAGACGACCGGACCGGAGATCTGGAATGACACGGATGGCAAAGTCACACACTTTGTGTCGGGGATCGGCACCGGCGGAACGATCAGCGGAACAGGACGCTACCTGAAAGAAATGAACCCGGCGATAAAAATAATCGGCGCGGATCCATATGGTTCTATTTTCAAGACTTACAAAGAGAGCGGCCGCGTTTCCGAATCGACGCCGTACCTTGTCGAAGGGATCGGGCAATGCGCCCCGACAGTAAATGCCGACATGAAGGTTATCGACCAGATAATCAACGTCACCGACCGGGACTCGTTTGAACTTGCGCGGGAACTTGGAAAGGCCGAGGGTATTTTTTGCGGCGGTTCGACTGGAACGAACTTTTTTGCAGCGCTCCAGGTAGCGAAGGACCTCGATGAGAACGGCCTG
>JAOTWT010000173.1 GCA_029862725.1 Acidobacteriota bacterium
TTCGTATATTTTTCGTTCCCGGACTATCTCCCTTGCCGCAACCGATGTACCAAACCAGATCGCGCACAACGAGAGTGCGAAATAAACAAAATCACGCGGTTGGTTGGCGCCCATCACGAAGAAAACGAGGATCGCGATCACCGGGGCCTGAATAAACAAGATGAAGAGATTAAATCTGTCTTTGATGAGAACTTGCAGATACCTTCTGCTGAGCGTGGCGAATTGACGGATTGCTCCAAAAAGCCCGAGTCGATGCCTGCTTCGCGTTCCCGCAACCTCTGTGCCCGAAAGAGCTTCAAGCGGTCTTCTTACATTTTCCTCGTATTGTTTTGTTTTCTCGAATCGGGTCCGCCACCCGTCCGCGACCCGTTCCGATACTTCAAAACGCCGGTCGTCGACTGAATTCGAAATTTCCTTTTGGACCGGTTCTTCAAGTTTTTCGAACAATTCCTTAAAACTACCGGCGCCAAAATGCGCAAGGGCGTCGGGCGGGCTCCCGTAAAAGACCAGCTTGCCCCGCATCAGCAGGACTATCTTGTCGAAGAGCTTTACGTTCTCCATCGCGTGGGTCGTCAAAATTACCGTCCGCCCCGACTCCGCGATTTGCCGGAACAGCAGCATTATTTTTTCTTCAGTGGTGGGATCAAGACCGGATGTCGGCTCGTCGAGATAAATCACGGAAGGCTTCGTTATCAACTCAACAGCGATCGAAACCCTTTTGCGCTGCCCGCCCGAAAGCTCCTCGATCGGCACATCGCGCTTTTCCGTGAGTCCCGTTACGTCGAGCACTTCGTCGATAATCTGGTCAATCTCGGAAAGGGATACATCGCGTGACAGTCTCAATTTTGCAATGTAATAGAGGGTATCCGAGACCTTCAGGCCGGGGTACAGTATCTCATCCTGCGGAACATAACCGATAGATTGCTTCAACGAGTCGAGGTATCCGTACAAATCGAGTCCGTTTACATATACCTTGCCCGATGTCGGCGGCCGCATCCCGTTTAGGGCATCCATAAACGTCGATTTTCCAGCACCCGACGGACCCAGCAACCCCACAAATTCGTTGGGACTTATCGATAACGAGATATTGTCGAGCAGCGAGATCATGCCGCTGCCCGAGCGGTCTTTGACCTGTTTCGATATACCGTGGGCATCGATTTTCGTTTTGGAACGGGTATCGAACACGGAAATATTGCCGTATTCATCCGTTTCGATGACAAAAGAGCCGATCTGCACGGAATCACCCGGATTTACAACCCTCCGCGAAATACGTCCGCCGTTTACATAAACGCCGTTTGTCGAATTCAGGTCATCGACAACAACCCCCGCATCGGTCTGTTTCAAACGGGCATGGTTATTGGAAATCTGCAAACCGTCCAGAGTAATATCGCTTTCCGGATCTCTCCCTATCGTCAACTCTCGTTTCCCGTCAAATCCAATACTTGCGAGCAATTGCCGGGGGCTTTCAGCCGCGGTTTTCTTGCCGGCCGTAGTCGGGATATTAAAAACCATCGTGCCCGAATAATCGGAAGCGGGTAGTCCCGCTTTGGCCGATGCTTTTGATACCTGTTCGGCAGAATGCCGGGACAAACCGCCCTCGACATAAAATGTAAGCACCGGCCCGCCGAATCCCAGCCTGATCTTGTCACCGGTATAAAGAGGAGTCGACGAAGAGATTCTCTGCTCGTTTATAAGCGTCCCGTTAAAGCTCTGGTTATCCCGAAGCAGGAACGATCCTTCGCTTGTTTCGATTTTTGCGTGCCGGCGTGACACCATCACCGCGGATTCTTCGATCACAAAATCGCAATGGGGGTCACGACCGATCCAGAAAACATCTTTGTTGACCTCAATTTGGCTTTCTTGACCCGGCCCCTCGAGTTTGAGTTTCGGAGGCCTGAACATCTTCTGAGGGGTCGGTACTGATGCGGGTGGAGCCTGCGGACGTACGATCGGAGTGGCCGGGCTTGCGGGCGGTATTTCCGCCGCTTGTGCCGGCTGCATGACTTCTTCGGCAGGCGAATCTAAAGGCGTTTGCTGACCGTTTCCCTCAAGCCAGATAACGTGTGCCCTCGGTCCACCCTCGCCAAACTGGATCGTTGATCCAACCGAGATTTTGGACGGCTTTTGAAGCCTCGTTCCGTTTAGAAAAGTCCCAAAACTCGATCCCATGTCGCCGACCATCCAATTACCGTTTGAAAAACGGATGTCAGCATGGTGTCTCGAAACCATACGGTATTCTCGATTGTCGAAAAAAACTTCACAGTTGTTCGCGTCCCTTCCAAACCTAATTTTTGCCTGGGAGAAAGTTACTTCGGAAGCCGGTTGTCCCGCTTGTTTTTCGATCGCCAATACAATCTTCATAGGTCGCCCGGCCGCAAGCCGGTCCGCACATTCGAATTCTAGTCTCGGGTATCGAGTTTAAACGACTGCTTGGAAAAGAAAAAGCGTGCCCGGTGTCTACCGTTCACGCTTCCTTCTTCAGATTGACCGGGTCCTAATAATCCTGGACCGGTTCGAACGTCTGCACGATCTTCTTGAGATCGCCTTTCTTGCCGACATCGTCCGCTCTCTTGATGTCCTTACTCAAAGATGTCGCCAGCATCGTCAGTATGAATCCGGATTTTACACCGGGCCTTTGGACCGGGATCCAGAGACGCCTGCCCCAAATCGAAAAAGGCTTGCCGTCGAATTGTCCGCCGAGCTCGAAATTGACCTCGTATGCCTTCCATCGCCCGTTTTGAATAGTAGTCGCGCCCTGCCCGATAACTTTATATGTCGCGTCTTTCAGAGAACCCGAGATATCCCGGTTTGATTTTTCCACTAAAGCCGGGAACAGTTCGGTGTCCGATTTGAAGGTACCGTTACTCTTGTAAGGGCTTACCGTGAACTGCTCGATAGGCACTCCGTCTTTGTTCGAAATCGCGATGTCCAGAAACATGTCGTCGACCTTGTTACCCCTTTTGTCCAGGAGTTTTCGCTTCCATGTTTCAGGATAATACAGCGAAAAACCTCGAAACTGCCTGGCCAGCTGCTCATCCATGTTCGTTTTGGAATTCTCGAAATAAATCGATTTCGGAGGCGCGGGGACCCGCCGCGGCGGGGGCGGCGTTTCAATCGACGAGTCCGGCAAATCCAGAATCCCTGTAGGTCTGTCGTCGACCCCTTGCGTCGGGGTTCCCGGCGCGGTTACCGCTGTTTCTAGGGGATCGATTATCGGCGCTGGGTTGCGGAAAAAATAACTCCAGACTCCGAGGACTCCGAGTACCAATACCACCACGCCCAAAATCGAAAGCCCGGTCCAGAGCAAGCTTCTTTCGGTCAATGCCTCGGGCGAACGGTTCTGCCAGAGCCTCTCGTTTTGAGTTGATTTCTCAGCTTTCGACGGGTCGCGCATTCGATCTTCGACCGGACTCGTTGCTTCGGTCTTCCCGTAATACGATTCACTTTCGACTTCCGGCTCGACGACATCCGTTCGAGCTCCCCTTAAATGCGGATCCGGTAGTTCTCCCTGGTCGCCGGCAATCCGGGATTGCGCTGGATCTGAAACTTCCGCCCGCTTCGATTCGCCAACGATTTCTTCAATCCCGACATCCTTATTAAGCGAACTGAAGAGAATTTCGCCAAAGTCCCTCGCTTTTGGAAATCTCTTTGAAGGATCGTAAGCGAGCGCTTTTTCGAAAATCGCATCGATGTCTTCGGTCAGGTTCATATTGAGTTCCGACGGCTTGGCTATAACCCCCGATTTCTGCGCCGCGAGCACTTCCTTCTCGGTCTTGCCTTCGAATGGAAAATGGTTTGTAAGCAATCGGTACGCAATTACCGCGAGTGCAAAACTATCGCTTGCGAATGTGGGAAGTTGGCCACCGATCTGTTCCGGCGCCTTATAATGAAAATTGTCCGGTTCAACACCACCGTCGGAGACGCAAAAATCGGTAACTCTTACCTGCTCGATACCAGCATCGGAAACTGTGAGAAGGATATGTTCCGGCTTTAGATTGCGGTGAAGAATCCCGTTTTGATGCACTTCGCTCAACGCGTACGAAGACTGTCTGATGATCCGCGCCACACGAAGCGGATTCAGTTCGCCGGCCTTGTTGATGAGGTTTTCAGCCGAGTTATCACGCAATTCCGCCGTAACAATAAAGGCTTTTCCTTCCGGCAGTTCCCCGGAATCAATCACCTTTGCGACATTCGGATGATCGACGTGTGAAAGAGAAATTCGCTCCTCGAGAAATATCTTATCCTCAAAACTGCCGCTCGCGGGGCTGCTGATCAGCACCCGGACGACAACCTGCTTGCCCTTTAGGATCGTGTCTTCGGCAATATAGGCGATCGAGGCCCGGTCTTTCGCAATCGGTTTTGTTACCCGGTATCTTCCCTTGATAACCTGCCCGACGAGGGCCCCCGGATCGTTGATTGAAACCGCTTCCCTTCCCGTGGGTTTTATTTTCCGGTCACCGAGTTCGGCGCGGCCCGACGGTATGTCATGGGGATCGATCAGACGCGCGGGCTGCTTTTCTAACGGTTTTTCCTGTGTACTTCTCGTTGGCCGCTTTGATTCCGGTCTGGAAGGTTGACCTTCGGGAACGCTTTGCGGAGCGACCTGAGGCTTCGGAAAGCCTTCAGCGTTCGGCGCCGGGCGGCGGCGTGGCGTTTTTTCGACAGGTGCTGTTGCTTTCTTTACCGGTTCCGTTCCTTTCTTTAAAATCGGACGCTTCGTTGGCTCTTCCGCACTTGGTTTGTTCTTTTGAGGTTTCGGGGGGTCAAAGGCGATCGTCCGTTCCGATCGGAACACCTTGCTCTTCTGTCGTGGCTCAAACCCTCCACCGTGGCCGGCGCCCTTGTCACGGTATGATGAACTTCCGAGGGACTCATCGCGGTCGAATTTCGCCGGGACACGACCCAAGAGGCTTGTGAAAACAGCCTTCTTTTCGCCGGACCGATTTCTGCCCTTTTCCGGCACGGGTAGTAAACGACCACCGTCGTTATTGCAGAAGCGCTGCGAGCCGTCTTCATATTCCCTTTTGCACGTCGGGCAATAAAGCATGTTTTTCCTTACGCTTAAAGTGTTCATCAACTGCGATCAGCTCCAACTGAGGATTGCACGAATTACGCACTTGCTTCGTTGAAACACTTAATAAACACCGTTTTTCACTAAAATTCCTGGATCTCGGCGATTAATCCGCTATTTTACGGATTGTGCCTTGGCAAGTTTAACCGAGAGAGTCGTTCGGCTACTGTCAAGGGACAAAGCGCGGCGATAGAGCCGTGCCGCATCGATTTTCTTTCCCGCTTTGGCTAATCCGTCGCCAACTTCCTCAAACTCCTGGGACAGCCGCCTCTTTTCTTTTTCCGAAACGATGTCTAACGCCATTATCAGAGTCTGCTCAGCACGCTTGAAATCTCCGCTTTGAGAATACAGCGAGCCCATCAGGGCATAGGCCACAAAACTCTTCGGACTGACTTCCAAGCTTTTGGCAAGTACGGTTTCTGCTTCATCAAAGCTTTTTCTGGTTGTCAGCGCTCTCCCAAGCAGATAAAGACCCGTCGGATTTCGGGGATCGCGGCGAAGCGCTTCCCGGAGCAGCTGCTCTGAATCCAGATATCTCTGCTGAGACTGCATGACATCCGCAACAAGAATCATGGTCGGCGCATCCGTCGCTAGATTGATTGCTTTTCGATACGACGCGGACGATTCTATTGTCCTACCCTGTTTGCGCAACAGGCGGCCAAGATGTGCATAGGCAAGCGCAAATTCTGGATCCAGCGAAACGGCTTTATTGTATGAATTCTCGGTTGCCTGAGATATTATCCCGCGAAGCTCCATGGAGACGCCGAGCTGGTCGTACCCAATAGCGTTCCCAGGATCCAGCGCGATCGCCTTTTTCGCGATTCCCTCGGCCTCGTTGTATCTCTCACCCAGATTGGAACCGACCACCGGTTGGGTAAGCACATGACTCAGGGCTATATTCGCCAGTGGGCTATTTGGCTCGATCGCCAGGGCCTTCCTGTATGCCGCTTCCGCTTCTTCCCATCGCTGTTGATCACTGTAGATATTTCCAAGCCCGTAAATCGCCCGCGAATCGGCCGGATTGATACTCATCGCGCGGGAATAGGCTTGTTCGGCTTCCTCATAAAGACGCCTGTTGCGTGCGGTGTTTCCTTCCGATATCGCACTTTCGAACATCTCCGAAAAGTCCCCGGACGTCTTTTTACCAACCGTTATTACGATATCGGCCTGCCGCTTTCGGGCGATGTTATCCGCGATCCGGGGCTTTGATCCCTTCGGAGAACTGGAAGAAACAGGTTTTTTTTGATTTTTGGAAGCGCTGCTCGCCGACGTACCCTTGGAACCGTCACTTTGCAGGGGTTTGCTTGCATTCAAGGAGGATCTGGTTGTCGCTTTACGCGGGGCCTTTCGCTTTGCGGATGTATTCTTCTTGGTGCTCGTTCGCTTCGGTTTTGCCGTGCTTTTTTTCGAACTCTTCTTCGTAGTAGCTTTCGTGGCCGGTTTCGAACTAAACAGCCCGCTTGTGCTCCCGAGGTCTTGTGCGGACGTCACCACGGGAATCATCAGGATAAAGGCCAAAACCGC